>CAYQRP010000001.1:0-7040 GCA_964419815.1 uncultured Luteolibacter sp.
CTGCATTTTGCCAAAACCCCCGGTAGGGCGATGCGTCACGCGGCGGCGACTCCTCCCCGCAGAGGGCAATGCTTCGGCAGACCGAGGCTGGTCAGCCCTACCATCATTTCAAATCGGTAGGGTGATGCGCCCCCGCAGCGCCGACTTTCAGGAAGTTGATGGAACCGCAAACGAACACGAATGAAAAGATCGTGAAGTGCAGACGCAGACCGAAGAATCCGCCGCTTCTTTTTTCTCTCTTCTCTGAATTCTTGATTTTTCTATCCCGCATCAGTCATCGTAATGACCTCTAGCTTGAGCGATAATCAATCGCTCACCCTGAACCTGATAAACAAGCCTGTGCTCGTGATCGATGCGTTTTGACCACCAACCTGCCAATTCGCCGCGCAGAGGTTCTGGCTTACCGGTTCCCCCAAAAGGGTTGCGCTGAGTTTCTTCGATCAACCGCAACAAGCGCTTCGCCAACTTTGGCTGGGTTTGCACCCAGTATTGCAAATCCTCGAAGGCCTGCGGCTTAAATTCCAAGCGCATCCTTCAGCTCTTTTACGGATTCAAAAACGCGGTGCTCCGATTTTGGACTCGCAATCGCCTTGCGCAAACGCGCCGCATTTTTTGCGGACCCCATCAAACGCTCGGTGGAATCCACAGACGCTTTCCGCTTTCCGGTTCCCAGCGTTTTATTGAGAATGAAGTCCTTGATGGTCATGCCGGAAAAGGTCGCCAGGGTTTTGATCTGACGATGTTGTTCGGGATCGATTTCGATAGTGAGTCGGTTCACACCACAAAAGTTGACAACTTTTACCATATTGTCAACCAAGTAAAATCGCAGCACCCGCCGTAGAAATAAAGCCTTAGAGCGCCGCCCCTCCTCTTCTCTTGAAACTAAACACTTGAACCTTGAAACTCACCTCACCGTCGGTTTCAGCGCGAAGAACCCCTGACTCGCCGCGTAGGCATCGCTCGCCTTGATCGTCTTGAACTCATGACCCGCACCCCATGAGTCGGAAAAAATCAGCCGCCCCGTGCTTTCATTGTAGCCGATGATGATTCGCATGTGTCCGCCGCTGGTTTGCGGTTTCAAATCCGGCTCTTCGGGAAAGCGTCCCAACTCGAGCGACCACAGCAAAGGAATGCCATCATCAATGAAGTCGTGAATGTTCTTTAGAAATTTTCGTTCATCGACCGGCTTGCCCACCAGATATTCTCCCTTTCTCACCTCGACCTCTACCAATGCGTTTTCAGACATCATCGCCATCACGACCAGGCGGGTTTTGAATCGGAAATCAATGCGATCAAGTTCCTTGGCCATCGACATCGAACTGGTGCCTTTGTCGGGATCGGACTCAGCAACCTGCGCGATCTGATGCATGTCGGCACCAATCCCATAGTACTCGAAGATCCGCTGCGTCGATGCAGGCAGGCAATAGCCTTTGTTGCCTTGGTCAACCATCGGCAGGTTGCGAATGAACACATTTCCCTTGTCGTCGCGCACGACATTGGCAGGCAACTCACCAAGTTTTGCCGCTGCGGCACCGCCGCTGTTTTTCATGCTCGCGGCCAAAGCCCCCTCCGCATCAGGCCGCGCCACCCTCAATCTCAAAAACTCACGCGCCGATCCGCCGAGCGCGCCTTCGTTGATCTCCAACATCGCGATTCCCGCAGGCGATGACCAGCTGTAACCTTCGGTCAAAAGCCCTTGCTGACGGTTCGCCGCGCGCACCATGGGCTTGGCATTCAACCTCGCGCCCATCGCTTTGCCCGCAGTCATGTACCGATTCTTGAAATCAGCCTCTCCGATCTCACCCGCGTCACCGCGATTGAAAATGGAAAGCGTCACCATGTTCAGGCGACCGCCGGAGAAATCCACCACCGCCTCCTCCACCGGCACCGCCCCGCCAAGCATGGAGAGATCGATGGTCACATTCGAATAAAGAGCCCGACTCAATTTCGCACGCGTGCGATCGCTTGTGATCCAGCTGAACAGTTCGGGCCGAATGGCATTGAAATGTTTTTCAAAACCTTCGGGAGTCAATTCCCAGCATTTGGGCGCATCGATCAACACATCCAAACTCGCCGCCATTTTTTCATCGGCGAGAAGTGAGGATGCCATGAGAAACGCCATCACGCCCGAAATCACGCCAACTTTGAACATGAGACAACTTAGAAAAAACCTCCAACACCCTCAAGCAAGAACTCCGTCATTGCGACATCGTCAACCTGACACAGAAAGTTTCGCGGATGTTTTTTCGCGTTTTCAGTCACGGGATTGAGCGCCTTGCGCACCAAACGCACGACCACTCATCTCGGTAAAGTAAGCACCCAGCATGAGCACCTGTGCGGAATAATACATCCAGAAAAGCAAAATCATGAACGAAGACATCGCGCCGTAAAAGGAACCCGCGCTCAACCATCCGAGATAGAAGCCCATGCCGAGTTTTCCCAAGGAAAACAACAAAGCCGTGCCAAAAGCCCCAAGCCATACATAACGCCAGAGAACCCGTGCTTCAGGAAGAAATTTGAAAATCAGCGCGCACACCACGGTCACCAAAACGACGGTCAACCCAAACTCAAAGGCCAGAAGCAAATTGCCCGAATCAGGCAATCCTTCCGGCAGGTATTTTTTCATCGCCGCAAGCACGGTCGTCGAAACCAGCGAAACGATCAACAGCGGCCCGGCAACAAGCGCACCCAGCAATGAAATCAGATAATGCTCAACCCACTTCCACCACGTGGCTTCCTTGAGATGCGGCACCTGCCAGATAAAGTTCATCGATTCGCGAAGCTGACGCATCACGCTTGAAGCCGAATAAAGAAGCACCGCGAGACCAACAACCGCCGCCCAACCCGAGCCGGTGTGCGCACGCACCGCTGTCAGCAAGCTCTCAATGGTCAACGCCGTTTCCGAACCAAAGGTCGCCTCAAGCTTGTCGCGCAATTCGACGCGCGCCGCGTCCTCACCAAAAAACCAACCGGTGACGGCGGTCGCGATGAACAGCAAGGGACCGAGCGAAAATACCGCGTAATAGGTCAGCGCCGCTCCATGGGTAAGCCCGCCCTGAGTGAGATAGCGGTTGAACGCGCGCACCAGAATCCGCCACTTGCCATGACCATTTGACATCGCTTGATGCTCCGAAGAATTCATCGTCGCACCAAGCTAACGGAATTGCCGCAGCTGAAAAGCCACATGTTTGCGATCGCCCCAACACTCAATCCTCTACAAGCATCGATCTCATTTCGGCCGTATTCAGGCCTCCGTCCCCGCCGCCCTCCTCATCAAGCCCTGCCGCCAAGTCCCGCTTGCCAGCCTGCATTTTCACAACTTTTTCCTCCACGGTTCCGCGAGTGAGCAAACGATAAACCGTCACCGGTCGCGTCTGGCCAATCCGATGCGCGCGGTCGGTCGCCTGCGACTCGGCGGCCGGATTCCACCACGGATCAAAATGAATCACCACATCGGCGGCCGTCAAATTGAGTCCGTAACCACCCGCCTTGAGGCTAATCAAAAATATCGGCGGACCATCGGCTGATTGAAATTGATCAACCAGAGCCTGGCGATTTCGCGTCGATCCATCGAGCCGCAGGGAATTCCATTTTCGATCAACGAGCATCTTTTCAATTTCGAGCAATTGCTTTTGAAACTGGCTGAATATGAGAATTTTGTGATTGCCGGAAATTGCCTCTTCAAGAAGTTCAAACAAGCGTTGCAATTTGGCGGATCTCTCAAAAGCCTGCACCTGCTTCAACTTCTCATTTCCAAGCAAGGCCAGATCGCAGCAAGCCTGCCTGAGTCGCAGCAGAGCCGTGAGCATGCGCATGCGAACTGCTCCCGCATTGCCAGAGTCACCCGCCGTCTGCACGAGCTTCCGACCCTCGCTTTGCAGGTCACGATACACCGCTATCTGCTGATCACTCAGATCGCACCATTCGTCGATGATCAGTTTGCTAGGAAGATCCGACGCCACCTGCTCCTTGGTGCGCCTGAGCATGAGAGGCCCGAGTTTCATGCGAAGACGATCCATCACGCGCGCATCGGCACCCGCAGCTCGCAGAGGCGTTTCGTAGCGATCTTTGAAATCCTCACGCGACCCAAGCCAGCCTGGTTGCACAAAACGGAAAATCGACCACAAGTCCCCCACTCCGTTTTCGAGCGGTGTACCGGTCAGCGCCATGCGTGCGGCGCAGCGCAATTTGAACAAGGCGCGAGCATGATCGGTGTCAGGATTGCGCATCAGGCTCGCCTCATCCACCACCACCGCGCGGTACTCGCGACCTAGATGCCACACAAGATCGCGCGCCAAGGTGCCGTAACTCGTGATCGCCACATCGCCATCGCCGAGTTCCTCACGAGCGATCTCCCTGCCCGCGCCGTGCAACACAATCACCCTACGCATGGGTGCGAAGCGCGCAAATTCCGCACGCCAGTTTCCAAGCAATGACGCAGTCGCTACCACCAGCACGGGCCCACATTTGTCATTCTTTGACTCCAGCAAATGTTCGATCACCGCAATAGCCTGCAACGTTTTTCCAAGCCCCATGTCATCCGCCAACAAAGCTCCGCCGAATCGTCGCAAACGATCCACCATCCATGCCGCACCCGCCGACTGATATGGCCTCGGCTCAGCCATCAGGGTTGAAGGTTTTTGAAAAGGCTCAGGCGACAATGCGGATTCGACACTGCGTGATTTCGAAAAATTTTCACACAGGCCCAGCACCACATCCGCCGAGACACCTCTCGCCTCGTAATGACCGCCTTCTTGACGCACATCAAGCTCGGCCATCAACGGATCGACCATGCCCGAGATTTCATCGGACAACACCACGCGCCGACCATCGACGCGCTTCTCAACACTCGCGCCCGACCTGAGCATGCGCTGGATTTCCGCCGCAGGAATTCGCGCACCTTCGTTTGTTTCATAGGACAAATCGAAATTGAGCCAATCATCGCCCGACCCGCGAATCTCGATGCGCGGAGATACGAACACGACCTTTTGGCGTGCGCGTTTGAAATTTTCACTCTCTTCAACTTTCCAAGAACCTCGCAATTTCGGAAGAACGCGTGAAAGAAATCCGATCACCGCAGACTCACCCGCGAGCACACCCCGTTCCTTCAGTGAAAAATCAAATCCTGCGGCACACAGAGTTTCAAGCACCTTGGCTTCACCATTCAGATCACGCACATCACAGCGCTCACCCGCAAGACGTGGCAGAACGGCAACGGTTCCCGACATCGGAAAAACGGCATCAGACCCTTCATAACCAATCGAAACGCAAGCCTCCACACGCGACAGGGATCCATCGAGGGAAAGCAGCACATCAAATCGCGCGGGCACAAAATGAAGCGCCCCAAGCCAATCTGACTCAGGCAATTCGAGCCAATTTTGAAACAGTCCGATGCGATCCAAAAACTCGCGCATCGGCAATTCGACCGATTTTTTTTGTGCGAGAGCGCGCATGATGCTCTCGGCATGGTCAGGCATTGCTCCATCGCCCAAGCGTTCCAGGCCCGATTCGCCTGCCCTCCAAAATGCGCCACCCAACTCATGCCATTCGGAATCGGTTTTTTCTGGGATCAAACGCACGACATTGCCGCAATTCTCCGCCTGCGATACGGCGATTCTTGCGCCTTTGGAAATTTGCAAGGCTTCCGACGATGCGGCGGATCTCACCCGCGCGTGATCAACAATCGCCAAAAGAAAATCATCGGCCTGACGACCATCCAGATGCAGATGCATCTCGTTGCGATGGACGACCTTTTGCGACTCAAACCAGCGTTCCAGTTTTTCATCGACGGCGGAAACATCTTCGCACTTTGACTGAAGCACCCGCACCGTCATTTTTCCGCGTTGCAGCGCATCACGCCAATTTTCAGGCAACACCAAATCCCACGCGATTTTTTTTGCAGCAGCCTGCTTGTGCGTGTCGGGTTTCAATGTGACCGCTGAATCCGCCAACAGCTGCAACCCGGTGGCCACCGCGTGGCAACACACCTCGCCGCTTGACTGATTCTCGGGACAAGAGCAACGAACCTCAAAGTCGCTTGCCGATTTCACCGTCACCCCCACGCGAAAGACCCGCTTGCCCACGCGCACCGACCCGCGCCACCCATTTTCAGTCTTTTTCGCATCAGCCACCGCTCCAGCATCACGCATGGCCATGCCTTCCTTGAAGGCCCGCCACGATGCCGCCGCACGCAGCGCCTGTTCCGTCAATCCGCTCATCCGCCACCCATCATTCACGGGAAACGCCTGCCGGCAACCTTGAGAAATGACACATGGCTGTATGCCTCCACAGAAAACCATTTCTTGACATGGATGCCTTATAGGCATACATAAGTTATGTGATTTTCGAATGGGATCCGGAAAAAAACGAAAAACTCAAAAAGGAGCGCGGCATCTCTTTCGAAGAGATCGCATTCCTACTTGGCTCAGGTTGCCTCTGGGCCGTTGCCAAACACTGGAATGGAGACAAATATCCAAATCAAAAAATTTTTCTGATTCCCATGGATGGAAAAATCATCGCTGTGCCTTTTTTACAGGATAAAGATAAAATTTTTCTCAAAACCGCATTTCCTTCCAGAAAGATGACCAAACTTTACAAAGAACAACAGCCATGAAGCCGATAACAGCCGCCGAAGAAAAAGAGATTATGGACGCTATTGAGAGCGGAGCGATCCAGATCGAAAAACCATCCCGCAAATTGCTAGCGGAATTGAAAAAAGCCTCCGACAACACTTTTAAAAAGGATTGCCGAATCAATGTGCGCTTGAGCAGGCACGACATGCTTGGCATTCAGAGAAAAGCGCTTCAGAAAGGATTACCTTATCAGACTCTTATTTCAGGTCTGATCCATCAGTATGTGGAAGGTAATTTGCAGGAAAAATTCTGAATTTTTCTCCGAATAAAATCCTATCACCGAATCACATCACACTCGCGCTCTGCTTAGCCTTTTGATTTAACCCCTAGCCGCGCGTGACAAAGCTTGTATCCATGGAAGCGCCCGAGGACGATTTCACCGACATCCTTCGCAAGGCGATGATCGGC
>CAYQRP010000001.1:7140-40679 GCA_964419815.1 uncultured Luteolibacter sp.
CATGGAAGCGCCCGAGGACGATTTCACCGACATCCTTCGCAAGGCGATGATCGGCCATGGGATATCATCACAAGAGCTCACGCAAAAAACGAAAACGGATCTTGCGGCATTCGATCGATTTCAAAAGGGGCAGTTCGACAAAACAGTCGCGCGCAATTTTGCCGCTGCACTCGGCCTTGATCCGAACGCATATGCATCGATCGAATCCTATCGTCCCGATGCCAAGCTTCCGTCAGAAATTCACCGACTTCGACTCCCCTTCGGCAATGCTCATGTCAACGCATGGATGCTCGAGCTGGAAAACCAACTGATTCTTTTCGATGCCGGCTATCAGGCCGAACATCTGCTGGCAGATATCGATCACCGCTTCGGCCGCCTGCCCGATCGGGTCTTTATCACCCACGCCCATCGCGACCACATCGGCGGAGTTGCCTCTCTTCTACAACACGGCATTCCGATCCACGCTCAAGGCATCGGCAATACAACTCCGATGAAACCCGGTGATTCGCTCCGCATCGGCGCGATCACTGTCTCCGCCTGCGATCTAGCAGGTCACGCCATCCCCGCGCTCGGCTATCGCATCGACGGACTGGCGTGTCCCGTGATGATCACCGGCGACGCGCTCTTTGCCGGATCCATCGGCGGTTGCGCGACCCCCGAAGCGTATCGGATGTCGCTAAGAAACATTTGTCGTGCATTTGAAAATCTGCCACCCAGCTGCCTGATTCTGCCAGGTCATGGCCCGGCGAGCACATGGGGTGCAGAATCAAAACACAACCCCTTCGTCGCGAACAAGGGCGCAGCCCTCTAAATTCAAATCTTCACGTCCACCATCGCGCGCTTGCGGCGGAGCTCGATCCATCTTTCGTACTGTGCGGAAGTCTTTTTCTTGCGCACACGCTCTTCAATCATCGGGCGCACTTTTTCCAGCGGTGGTGGCGGACCCAGCGAGATCTTGAGGGGCTTAACGATCGTAAAACCCTGTGGATCCATCAGAGGGCCGACGACACTGTCGACCTTGGAATCAAAAATGATCGCCGCAAATTCGGCTGAGAGATCGGTGCGCGGGACATCTTCCTGAAGGCCACCGTTTTCCGCATAAGCATCCTTTGAGTGCTGTTTTGCCAGTTCCGCGATGTCCTTGCCGTCGGCAATCTGCTTGGCCAAATCTTCAGCCAACTCCAACTGCGCCTCGGGCGTCGAGGTAGGATCGTTGGCTGGAATGAAAATTTTTCGGAAACTGATCGTGTCCTTGCTGAAATCCCGCAGCGTCGGCTTCACCTCCTCATACTCGTTGCGAATCTCATTCGGCAAAGGCGGCGGTGCGTCGGAAAATTGCTGGGCACGCATTGCTTGCACGACCATCTTCTCGCGCGTCATTTCGCGATAACCCTCCATCGTCAGGCGGCTGCGCTTGAGCTCTTCGCGGAATTTGACTTCGTCGCCATTGAACAACTCGCGCATCTGGCGCTTGACCTCCTCATCGACGAGATAGGGTTTGATCGATGCGCCGAGCTGTTTGAATTCGTCGAGAATGATCTGACGATCGATCAGTTCTTGCATCACGCCGGCTCGCGCTTTTTTGAACTGCTCATCAAACTCCGTACCACGGCGCGGGTATTGCGCACTGAGTTGCGCGTACACGGGTGCGAGCATGAAGGACACCTGGTTCTTCGTGATCACGCGGCCGTTGACCTTTGCCGCGATGCCGTTGACCTCGATCGGCCCACCGGATGGAGCTGCGGTGGAAATTTGCGCTGATGCCGCTGCCGCAATGAAGATGCTCGTGGCGATGAAAAGACTGGTGGTGAATCCTAGTTTCATATGTCGATCGGACAGCGGGCTTGTGGCACGCCCATCCATGATGCCCGAATCATCCACTCGACCTCATGGGATGGCAAGCCACTAAAAATGGCCCGATGCCGCGATTCGAAGACGGAGCAAAATATGCAAGATGCCGCTGGCGAAAAGAATCAAGGCCTGATAGGGTGCGCCCATTCGATGGAAACCGACGGAAACCGCAAAGCTTGGAAAATCGAACCCGTTTTGGGCGGGCTGACCCTTCTGCTGCTGCTCGCAGGCTGCCTCTATGTGCTCAAGCCCTTCTTTTCCGCGATCCTGTGGGCGATCATTCTGACCTTTTCACTGCACCCGCTTCAGAAAATTTTCACCCGCTGGTTTCGCGGCTCCAAAACCCTCGCCGCCTGCCTTGTCACCCTGATGGTTCTTTTCGTGGTGGCCGGACCATTCGTGGTTGTCGGCATCAGCATCGCCAAGGACGGCAAGGAACTCGCCATCGCCACCAAGGATTGGTTCCTCTCCATTCCCGACACTCCGCCCGCATGGATCAGCAAAACTCCGATCATCGGCGAAGAACTCGGCAACTACTGGACCGACATCGCCACCGATCGCAAACGGTGGTTCGAACAACTCGACAAGGAGGTGGAATACCCGTCAAAGAATCAAGATGGCGACGAGACCATCCGCGTCGCTCCTCACACGGACCTACTGCCGGGCTTCAATGAGCAAAGCATACCCCGATTGGAAGACGACACTGCGGCCAAAACCAATGTCGAATCGTCGCCCATCATCGCCATGCTCGGGCGATTCCTGCTGTGGGCCCGCACCGGTCTCATCGCGGTCGGCCTCACCGTCGGTCAGGGAGTCACGCAAATTCTCATCAGCACATTCCTCGCCTTCTTCCTGCTGCGCGATTCGCCACAACTTGCCGGCAGGCTCAATGTGATCGTCGAGCGCCTCGCCGGTGATCGCGGCCGCCGCCTCATCAAGGTCGCGGGAGATACGGTCAGCGGCGTCATCTACGGCATCCTCGGCACGGCCATCGCTCAAGCGATCGTCGCCGGAATCGGCTTCACGATCGCAGGCATTCCGGGCGCGGTGTTGCTCTCGGTGCTAACCTTCTTTTTTGCCGTCGTTCCCTTCGGCCCTCCGCTGATCTGGCTGCCCGCCACCATCTGGCTCTTTGCCCATGAAAAACACGGCCTCGCGCTCTTCATGCTGCTCTGGGGCATCTTCCTCATCAGCAGCGTCGACAACCTGCTGCGCCCCTATCTGATCAGCCAAGGAAGCAAAATGCCATTTGCCCTCATCTTCTGCGGCGTGATCGGCGGTGCCCTCGCCTTCGGCCTAGTCGGCGTCTTCCTCGGCCCCACACTCCTCGCCGTGGCCTTCCGACTGATCGAAGAATGGTCTTTGGAAAAAACCGCAACGCCCACCGCGCCTCAGGCAGAAAACATTTAGGCATTGCACCGCACGCGATGTCGGTCATAACCCCGCGCGTGGCATTGAGTCCATCCAAGCTGGGAGCCGTTCTCGAGGCCTTCGAAAACAACTTTCACGCGCACGGCGAGATCGGCGCGTCGATCAGCATCTGGTGGCGTGGAACCGAACTGCTCAGCCACGCATCCGGTTGGTGCGAAAAGGAAAAAGTTCGCCCATGGACCTCCCGCACGCTGATCCCGGTCTACTCCGCGACCAAGGTTCCTTCAGCCGCCACCTTACTGCTCGCCCTCGCCCATCACGGCATGGACGAGACCACGCCCGTGCGCGAGGTATGGAAAAATTTTCCGGTCGCCGAAGCAAATTTCTCCCACCTTCTTTCCCACCAATGCGGCCTCGCGATTCTCGATCAAGATGCCGATGTGCATGACCACGATGCGGTAGTTGCCGCGATCGAAAATCAAATTCCCGCATGGCCGCTTGGCAGTGGTCACGCCTACCACCCGCGCAGCTTCGGCGCGCTCATCGACGAACCCGTGCGCCGACTCACCGGCCAATCCCTCGGTCAATACTGGCGCGAAAACATCGCCGCACCCCTCGACCTCGAATTTTGGATCGGCCTTCCAGACAGTGAACATCATCGCGTCGCCCGACTCTACCCCGGCAAGGCGGGCCACGCGGAAATCAGCGATCCATTTTACCAACAACTCAACTCGCCCGACTCACCAACCCGCCGCGCCTTCACTTCACCACGCGGGCTTCATTCGATTCAGGAAATGAATTCGCCCAGCGCCTGGTCGGCTGGTTTTCCCGCGCTCGGCGGCATTGGCACGGCATCGGCCCTGGCAAAATTTTATCAGGCCATCCTCGGTCACATCGATAGCCCGCTGACCCCATCCATCCGCCGAGCGCTTGCGACGCCCCAAACCTCCGGCTACGACCTTGTGCTGCTTCGCCCCACCACCTTTTCCTGCGGCGCGCAACTCGACCCACTGGATGCGAATGGGAAAAAAATCCGCCAAATTTTCGGCCCCTCACCCCATGCCTTCGGTCACCCCGGCGCTGGCGGAAGTCACGCGCTCGCCGACCCGGATTCCGGCCTTTCCTTTGCCTATGTCATGAACCAAATGAACCTCGGCGTCATGCCGGGCCCGAAATGCATGAGATTGATCGAGGCGCTTTTCAGCGACAATGACTGATCCCGTGACGCATGCCGCTTGACCGCATCAAGCGGCGGATTCCATGCTCACCGCCGATGCGAATCCTCACCGGCCTCCAACCCAGCGGCAAACTTCATGTCGGAAACTATTTCGGCGCCATGGAGCCGGCCGTGCGCCTGCAGGATCAGGGCGAAGCATTTTATTTCATCGCTGATTACCATGCGATGACTTCTTCGCACAACGCGGCGGACCTGCGCGAGAATGTCCGCGAACTCGCCATCGACTTCCTCGCCTGCGGTCTCGATCCGGCCAAAGCGGTCTTTTTCCGCCAAAGCGCCGTGCCGGAGGTCAACGAACTCGCATGGATCCTCTCGACGATTTGTCCGATGAGCCTGCTGGCAAAATGCCATTCGTACAAAGACAAGACCTCGCAAGGCATCGCCGCGAACCACGCGCTTTTCGCCTATCCGGTCCTCATGGCTGCCGACATCCTGCTCTACGATTCGAATCAGGTCCCCGTCGGCAAGGATCAGAAACAACACCTCGAAGTCACACGCGATCTCGCGGTGAAACTCAACGACACCTACGGTGAAGGAACGGTCGTCATCCCCGAGCCGATCATTCGTGAGGAAACTGCGATCGTCATCGGCCTCGACGGACGCAAAATGAGCAAGAGCTATCACAACACTCTGCCGCTATTCGGAGAGGAAAAAACCCTCCGCAAGCTCATCATGAAAATCACCACCGACTCAACCCCGGTGGAGGCACCCAAACCGATCGAAAATTCGATCATTCTCGCGCTGTACCGACTCTTTGCCAGCGAGGCGGATTACGCGAACATGTTAGCCGACCACCAAAACGGCGGCGTCGGGTACGGCGACCTCAAGAAACGCCTCGCCGATGCTTACTGGGAATTTTTTGCGCCGATGCGCGAAAGGCGACTGGCGATTTCGCAAGACCCGGGTCATGTTGAAAAAATCCTCGCCGAGGGTGCCGATCGTGCGCGCGCCGAGGCCAGCAAAGTCCTGCAACGCGTGCGTCGCGCGGTGGGCCTTGCATGAATCAACGAAGCGAAAAAAATCATCATGAAAAAATCCGTACTCTGCCTGCTTGTCGACGGCTTTGAGGAAATTGAAACCGTAACCCCCGTCGATGTTTTGCGCCGCGCCGGCATCAAGGTCACCATCGCCGCGCTCACCACCAAAACCGCCACCGGAAAACAAGGCATGCGCCTTGAAGCGGACGCCATGCTCGACGATGTCGATGCCTCGGACTTCGACCTTCTTCTCATTCCCGGCGGCCCGGGCGTGGCCGCACTTCGCAACGACGGACGCCCCGCGAAACTGGCTGCACAATTTGCTTCGAAGCACAAACCGGTTGCCGCGATCTGCGCCGCTCCGCTCGTGCTTCTCGACGCCGGCCTGCTCGAAGGAAAAAATTTCACCGCCTACCACTCGGTGCGCGAAGAACTTGGCGGCGGTCTCGACGACCGCGTCGTCGTCGATGACCAAATCATCACCTCGCGCGGCGCAGGGACCGCACTCGATTTTTCGCTGGCAATCGTCAAGCACCTGCTCGACACCAAAGCAGCGACCGATGTCGCCGAGGAAATCATGGCCTGATTTTCCATCGGCAACGAATGCGCGCTTGCGTTCGATCCCTTGCTTGCGAATCTTCGCTGGACCGTGCCCGCCGAGACCCGCAAGCCGTTGTGGCTGCTCCCCAACCTGCTGAGCCTTGATGCCCCGCTTGTCGCCGTCGCATGGCTGTATGTCTTCGCGCAAACCTGGCGGCTCGGCTATCTCCCATGGGAATCCTATGCCGTTCTCGGCCTTGCCACATGGGCGGTTTACATCGCCGACCGCTTGCTCGACAGCTCGATCCTCGGTGCCGATTCGCCGAAGCTTTCCATCCGCCACCGATTTCATCGACAGCACCGAAAATTTTTCACCACCGCGCTGATCATCTCGGTAAGCCTCACCCTCGCACTCGTGATCTCACGCATGCCGATGTCGATCTATGCAAAGCTCACGCCCGGAGGACTTTTGGTCGCCGGCTTCTTTGGTCTCTCAATGCTCGCCATCCAGGACGAACAGGAAGTCCCTCACGCCAAAAACATCATTGCCGGATTCAGCTTTGCCTTTGGCACCGCAATGTTTGCCCAAATCTATCGATCGGGCTTCGACCTCTGGGACATGGTCGCATCCCGCGAATTTATCAGCTTTGCCACCCTTTGTATCCTGAACATTTCCGCAATCGACATCTGGGAACACGCCAACCGCTCGCCGGATCGGGAAACCAAAGCCAGCGACGAACTCTCGCTCACGCTTCCCCTCACCATTCTCGCAGCCACCGCCCTTGCCAGTGCGGTCCTCGATCACCATGGCGCCAGCCGCCCGTTTTTTTACTCCATCCTCACCGGCGCAGCATTGCTCTATATGCTCAACCGCATGCGCTCGAGCCTGTCGATGGACGCGATGCGCGTGCTGGCGGATGTTGCCATGCTGGCACCCGTCCTGCTATTCATCGCTTTCGACCGACGCTGATTCACACTTGTCGCCCGACACCCGCATCTTAAGATCCGCTTTTCCCAAAACATATGAGTCGCTCCGACCAAATCACCCGCAGACCCGCCATCATCATCCTCGGTGCCCCAGGCTCCGGCAAAGGCACCCAAGGAAAAATTCTCGGCGCCATTCCCCGCTTTTTTCATTTCGCCTGCGGTGATGTCTTCCGCTCGCTCGACACCCGCACGCCTCTCGGCATGAAGTTTGTGGAATACTCGAGTCGCGGCGAACTGGTTCCCGACGAATTGACCATCAGCCTTTGGAAAGCCCAGATCGACAATCTCGCCGACACCTACATCTACAAGCCCGACATCGACCTGCTCGTGCTCGACGGCATCCCTCGCAATGTGCGTCAGGCGGAACTCCTCGGCCAGCACATCGAGGTCCAGCGCGTTTTTCATCTCTCATGCCCGAATCGCGACGAACTCGCGCACCGCATGCGCAAGCGGGCCCTCAAGGACAACCGCATGGACGACGCCAGCGACGCAGTAATCAACCAGCGCATCGCAACTTACGAGGCGGAAACAAAACCGATTTTGGAATACTATTCCTCATCGATGATCACCGACATCGATGCCTCCCAGCAGCCGGTCATGGTGCTTTCGAAAATTATCCAGCAAATCACCAAACTCCCGTTCTATCAGGAGACCGCCATGCAGGTGAATTGATTTTGATCGTGCCGAAATGAGGTTGGTTTTCATCGCCACCGGAGACATCGCGCTGCCTGCATTTCGTCACCTGATCGATGCCGGGCCAGTTCCGCTTGCGCTTGTGACACAGCCCGACAAGCCGGTCGGCAGGCACCAGCACATGCAAGCACCCGCGATCAAAAGCGTCGCCATGGATGCCGGCATCCCCGTGCTGCAACCGCTAAAGATCGGCGATGCTGCAGCACAAATCGCCGCGATGAATCCCGATGTGCTCGTGGTGATGGCCTACGGACAAATCCTCAAAAACGACATTCTCAGCCTGCCAAAACTTGCCATCATCAACCTCCACGCATCGCTCCTGCCGAAGTATCGCGGCGCGGCATGCATCCAGGCCGCCATCGATGCCGGCGACCTCGAAACGGGCATCACATCGATGCATGTCGTACGCGAACTCGACGCAGGTGACATGATCGTGGCCAAATCCATTCCGATCAGACCCGAAGAGACTGGCGGCAGTCTTCATGACCGACTCGCGCAACTCGCGATACCGGTCCTCGATGAAACACTCACGAAGCTGACCGATGGCACGGCAACACGCATAACGCAAAAGCCTGAACTGGTCAGTCATGTGCCAAAGCTCGGACGTGAGGACGGCAAACTCGATTGGTCGATGCCCGCCATCGATCTTGAGCGCCGCATCCGTGCCTACGATCCATGGCCCGGCACCTATACAACGGTCGTCGAAAACGGATCCGTTAAACGCCTCAAAATTTTTCCGCCCACCCGCATTTCGAGCATGCCTCTCGAACCCGCGATGCTTGTTTGCAATGACGGAAAGCTCATCGTCGGCTGCGGCGGCGGATCATTGGAGTTGACCGCAGTTCAACCCGAGGGCGGCAAGCGCATGTCGGTCACCGAATACCTTCGGGGCAAAAAACCCGATCGTTTCGCATGAACCATGCGGGTTGCGAAAATGCGGCGCAGCATCTAAGGTGCGGCAAACGATGATCCGCCACCTTGCATGCCTCGCCCTCGCGCAGGCGCTTTGCTTCAGCGCAGCCATGGCGGATCGCGCACCCGTGAACGACAAACCCGTGCCCGAAAATCGTGAGGATCTGCTTGCGATCCAAAACGCCGTCACCGATTCGCTAGCCCAAGCCAGCGCCGCCACGGTCGCCATCGAAATCGCCGAAGGTTCAGGAACCGGCGTGATTGTCTCGCCCGACGGACTCATCCTCACCGCCGCTCATGTCAGCGGAGCTCCCGGAAAAAATGTCGGAGTCATCCTGCAGGACGGCAAACGCGTGAACGCGGTCACGCTCGGCCTCGATTCGGAGTCCGATGCGGCCATGGTGCGCATCACCGATCCTGGCACATGGCCATTTGTCGAAATCGAAAAATCGCAATCATGCCAACTCGGTGACTGGGTCTTTGCACTGGGTCACTCGGGTGGCTTCGACAAGGAACGCGGACTCGTCCTGCGTCCAGGCCGCATCGTGCGCATTGCCGATCGATCACTTCAGTCCGACTGCGTGCTAATCGGCGGCGATTCGGGCGGACCGCTCTTCGATCTCAAGGGCCGCCTCATCGCGATCCATTCACGAGTCGGCCATGAACTCGTGGTCAATATGCACGTCGGCATCAAGGTCTTTCAGGAAAACTGGGGCGCTCTTCTGAATTCCGAATTTCTCGGTGACGGCCCCTTCGCCAAGAAACCCTCTGCCGCGACAGAAACCCCATGATCTTCCGCCGCACCACCATTCTCAGCGCAATTTTGCTCGGCCCGATTTGCGGTCAGCAAAACCTTGAGACGGATTTGCGCATGACTGGCGGTGAGACCCTTGCGGCATTCGAAGCACAACGCCAGGTGCTACAACAATCGAGTGCCGTGATCGACAGCGGCACGGATCAAATTGCGTACGGCGTGGTGGTCTCGGCCAACGGCCATGTCCTCACCAAGGCCAGCGAACTTCGAGAAAATGAAAGACTCACGGTCACCATCGACCGTCGGCGTTTTGAGCAAGTCGAACTCATCGGCATCGACGAGGAATGGGATGTCGCCCTGCTCAAAGTGAATGCCACTCAACTGATACCGATCACTTTCGCCAACACGACGGACATACCCCAAGGAACCTGGGTCGTGGCGAACGGTGCCAGCTCGCGCACACAGCGTCGCGCGAACATCGGCATGATCAGTGCCAAATCCCGCGGCATCCAATCCGCGGGCGGACTCGCCATCGGCATCGTGATCAAAAATTCACCCAAACGCATCGAACTTGAAAAAGTCACCCCTGAGGGCGGAGCCCATGAAGCTGGTCTGATGGCAGGCGATGTGATCATTGCGGCCGATGCCAAACCTTTAGAAAAAATCGAAGAACTTTCCGATGCACTCAATCGGTACAAGGCCGGCGACAAGGTCCGCATCACTTATGTGCGAAATGGAAAAGAATTCAGCGTCGATGTCCGCCTCGCGGCGAAATCCGAACTCTTTGACATTTTCGCCAATCGCAACGACGAGATGAGCGGCGACTTTTCGAAACGTCGCAGCGGCTTTCCTCGCGTGATCCAACACTCGATCATGGGCAACAGCCAAACCATGGGCGGCCCCGTGATCGACCTCAACGGTCACTGCGTGGGCATGAACATCGCCCGCGCCAGTCGCGCCGAAACTTTCGCCATCCCAAGCAAGGAACTGCAATCGATTGCCGAGCGCATGATCGGCCAACCAATAACCCAATGATCGGCG
This sequence comes from uncultured Luteolibacter sp., assembly GCA_964419815.1. Taxonomy (GTDB): domain Bacteria; phylum Verrucomicrobiota; class Verrucomicrobiia; order Verrucomicrobiales; family Akkermansiaceae; genus Luteolibacter. The sequence continues at coordinate 17,504 of CAYQRP010000001.1, forward strand.
ACTCGGTGTCGTCACTGCCAACATCATGGTGAATCATCATGCCGACTCCATTCGATGACCCGTGGGTCATGTCCGCTTTGATCACCGCGAACAAATGCCGCAAGGTCGGGCGGCAAATCAACACGCCAATCCATCATCCGATCATTCCACATCAGACTCAGCCTTGAGGCATGCAGGGCATGACGCGGCAAAAGCAGCTTGTTTTCCAAGTCCCGCGTCCAACCGTCGCGCATCCACTCGAGATACTCGGATCCATCACCAGAATAAATTTTATCGCCTACGATCGGAAATCCGTCATGCGCCAAATGCACTCGAATCTGATGCATCCGTCCGGTCTCGGGAAAACAACGAATCAGAGCATGTCGCCGCCCATCGACCTCGAAGCGATGCTCGACCTTGAACCGAGTCAAACATGCGCGACCTGCAGGATGAACCACCTGCCTTACCCAGATCGCCGCCGGACCCAGTTCACCCTCGCGCAAGATTGGTTGATCGCTAATCCATTCGTCCGCATCGGGCCAACCGTTTACGATCGCAAGGTATTCCTTCTTCACCTCGCGCCGTTCGAAAATGATACCAAGTTCACGCGCGGCAAGCGTGTGCTTGGCCACCAAGACAAGCCCGCTCGTATCCCGATCCAGACGGTTGACGATTGCAGGCTTCGCACCATTTTCGATCTCGAAGGACAACAAACGCTCGATCCCACCAAGCAAGGTCGGCTCGGGCTTGCGGTTGGCCGGATGCACAATCAATGGCGCCGGCTTGTCGACCACAAGCCAGTCGGCCGACTCGTCGACCACCGCAAAATCCACGACAACCTGCAGGCTCACCCACCGAACTCACAACATCCCCGAGCTGCAGGCAATCCCTCAGCCTCATTGGCCTGATGAAAAAATCGATCAATCGATCAACAAACAAAAAAGGGCTGCCCGCCGAACGGCGAACAACCCTTTGAGATTTGAAGCAAACGATCAGATGAGAGGTCTGATCGAAGCCTTGAGGGACTCGAATCCAGCGCGAAGCTTCGCCAGTTCCGCTTCAGCCTTTACGATTTGATCACTCATCTTGATGAGCGAGGCCACCTTGGAGCTGAGGGCCGATGAAACTTTTGCCGATGCCTTGGTGCCTTTGGCAACCTTGGCGACTTTGCTGCCAGACTTTTTGAGCCATGCGGAAACAGTGAGAATGGAGATGTTGAACTTCCGTGCCGCTTCGCTCTGACCGCCACGGCCATTGCTTGCGTTGTAGGCGTTCACAAAATCGACCACTTCCTGTTTCTCGGCGGTGCTGTAGCGCTTGCCTGCGCCTTTGCCGCCCTTCGAGGCTTTCTTGACTCCTGCCTTGGCTTTTTTGGCAGCCTTTTTCTTTGCCTTTGCTGGCTTGGCGGCCTTCGCAGGCTTGGCCGACTTCCCTTTCTTTTTGGAAACTCCAGCGGCCTTGAGCCAGGCAGCGATGGTGATCGGCGTGACTTTGAATTTGCTGACAGCGGCGCTCTGACCACCGCGACCTTTGGTCTCGTTGTATTGTTTGACGAAATCAACAATCTCTTTCTTTTGCTCGGGCGTGTAACGCACACCCACCGATTTGGCTTTCTTTGATTTGCTGCTCATTGCGCAAGCATAATTTATCAAATTACAATTCGATGCAAGAAAAAGTTTTAATAATAATTTATTAATAACATCTAACCGAATTACCACACATACCCTGCACAAGCCTCTTCATTTTCAGGATAAATCTCCACCCGATCCCCACACTCTACCATTTCATAAAGAGCCATCATGTCACGGTTTAGCATGCGTACACAGCCATGACTGGCGGGAGATCCTATGGATGATTCATGATTGGTTCCATGAATGTAGATGTATCGGTCCATGGTATTCAGATTCCAAGGATCCACGCCCTCAAGTCTCAGAATGCGCGTCAGTATCAGATCATCCTCAGGCTTTTCATCACCATTCCAAACACCGCAAGCAACGCGCGCCTTGAAGATCGTACCCAACGGCTCACCCTCACCGATCTTCTCGGAGATCCTAAAGCGACCGGTCGGAGTGCGCAAACTGCCCTCCTCACAACCCATGCCCTTCGCCGCAGTCGAAACTGCAAAACGCGCCAACAGGCGATCGTCATCGAAGACAAACAATTGCTGGGCGCTTACAGATACGGCGATGCGTTTCATGATCTTGATGCAGGAGACATGACCAACACCGCGTTGTGACCACCCATGCCGTTGGAGACCTTTGCCACGGGCCCTGTCACTTCGAACGCTTCATGCGGCACGACAAATTCCTGTGGGGCACACAAACCTTTGACGCTGCCCGGAAGTCGATGACCTCTCAAATATCCAGCGAGAATCGCACTCTCGAGCAGACCACTTGCACCGATGGCATGACCGAGATAGGGCTTGAGCAAAATCAGCGGTGGTTTTGCATGAGGAAACACGCGCCGCATCCAAGCAGGATCAGCAAGGGCCTGAACCGTGGTGCCTGTCGCATGCGGGCAAAGGGCGGACAAACCGCGCATGAGCTCATGATTGAAAAGTTCTGATGTGCGCCCACCGTCCGCCGGAATCCCCACAGGATTTGCAGCATCGGAATTGCAGGCATAATGCAGCAACTGCGGATGATCTCCCCCACCCACCTCAATCGCCATGGCTGCCGCAGCTTCCGCAGGCACGAATCCACTTGTCTGCGCATGGTACGGATCGAGCTTCGGAGTTTTTGAAAGCAAGCCCGATGACGCATACTGATCGAGGAGCATCGGCACCAATGGCAGATCCACCGCCACCGCCAACGCGCGCGATGCAAGGCCGCATTCCAGCATCATCATTGCCACGCCCACCGCATCAAGCCCGGCGGCACAACCGCTGGCAACGACATGGTTCGGCCCCATGATGCCGCACTCGATGCTGATCGCCGAAGCAGGCTCGCTGTGAATGGTGTTGCTGGCAGCCATCAGTCGAAATGGCCTCCGTCCGGGCCATGGCCCGAGCCAACCCGCCGCATTGCCGCGACTCGTGCCAACGACCAAGGCGGCGTCCCGCAGATCGCTTTCACTCCAACCTGCATCGGCAATCGCCTGCCGCGCCGCATGCAAGGCCGCCATGCTCGCGGGACCCCATTTGCGACTGTTCAAAGATTCGCGATCCGCAATCCATGCCGCAGGCGTCGCGGCGTGAACGCTCTCATTTCCCAACAAATCTCCGAGCGGCTTAAACGGCACGACGCCCTTCGCGATCGAATCAAGATGCGAAGAAAGATCAACGCCGAGCGCCGACAAAGCACCCAAGCCCTTGATGGAAAATGATTGGCGGATGCCCACGGCTACCAAGATGCAGGCGCGCCGCAAATCAAAATTCCATCAACGCGTGCGGACGCGGCGGGCATCCCTTTGACCTCCAAAACGTCCGCCAAACCATCCTCCGCCATTTAGAATCCGATTCTTGTCGGCCTCCGACAAAAGCTGGCTTTGCTCGACATAGGTGCTGGCCGCAGCCGCATCCTCCCGCATCCACCGCGTCGCCGCAATGCTCAACGACCGAGTCCGCTCGCCTTCGTCCTGAATGTTTTCCGCCGCCAAAATCACCTGTGAGGGATCTGCTGCGGTGTTGCTCATGACATACGACTGCAAGGCGCTGTCGCGCAAATCCCCAGCCTCAAGTCCGTAGGCGTAGGCGAGGGCGTTGGGCGCATCCTTGTTGACCCACGAAGAGATCAGTTCGCGCATGCTCATGCGCATGGCGGCTTTGCTTCCCTGCTCCATGAGAAACTCCGCCGCATACTTGGGGTCTTCGCGTGCGATGTCTTCCACCACCTCCGCCACCGCCTGATTTTTGGCAAATCCTTGCGCCATGAGCTTCACCTGCTCGGCAGCCGCGCGCGCCCCGTTGTCGCTCGACAATCCACCAATCGCAGCAGCCAAGGCCTCATCCCGCTGATCCGCCGGAAGCGACGCGATCCACGCCTGCGCCTCTTCGAAATTTTTCGCCCCGTAACTTCTCGCCACACTTTGGAACGCCTCGGAAAAATCTTCTCCGGTCATTCCCGTAAGCATCTTTGAGGCCTTGGCCGGATCCAGCTTCGCCACCTCACCGACCACCGCACCAATCGCTTCAGTGCGGTCCACACCCAAGGAACTCGCCCACGCCATCGCCGCATCGGAATTCACACGCGCCCATTCGGCACCAATGATCGCCACCCCGCCGCGTCCGCCTGAACGACCACCAAAACCCATCGTCGAAAACTCGCGCGGATTCGCCGCAAAATACGCTGCGGCTCCAGCCGGATCGACACTGGCCCAACCCTGAAGGATCGTCGGTTTCACAAACATCCCACCAAAACCCATCGATGCAGAAAATCCCATCGCCGCCGTCGGATCCAATTCCGCCCAGCGTCCGAACAACAAAAATGATGCCAGCATCCGATCGTTGATCGGCAATTGATCCAACTTGCCCGCCTCACTCTCGAATTGCGACGGGCTGAGGTCCGCATAAAAATCGAGCATCGCCTGAAGCCGCTGCATGTTGCCTGGAATCCCGCCGATTTGTGCAATGCTCATCGGCCGCTTACTCCGTTTGAATTCGCGTTCCGTGGCAGACTCGTGACGCCCCCCTGCGTTCGCCATTGCCGATTCCGTTTTTTGTTCCTTTGAAAATGGCCGCTCATTCGTTCCAGCCGACTGAATATTCCGACCGGTGACATAACCGCCCACCACTCCGAGCCCTAATGTCACGAGGGCAAATATCCACGGATTTTTCATAAAATTGAACTGCATCACACCCATTCAACCACGATTTGCCGATTTTGTTGCAATGAATTTTCAGGGCTTGCATCTCTCGGCGAATTGTTAATTCTTCGCGCCGCATGAGCCGTCTAGAAGGAAAAGTACTCGTCGCCCAAGGCGGCGGCCCCACCCCAGTCATCAACCAAAGCGTCGTCGGCGTCGCCCTCGAAGCCCGCAAATTCTCCCAGGTCACCTCGATCTATGGTGCCGTCCACGGGGTGCGCGGCATCATCGAGGAAAATTTCGTCGACCTCACCCGCGAGACCACCCACAACCTCGAACAAGTCGCCGACACACCCTCTTCGGGACTCCTCTCGACCCGCGACAAGCCCGATGAGGAATACTGCGCCCGCATGTTCAAGGTCATGCAGGCCCACGACATCCGTTACTTCTTCTATGTCGGCGGCAACGATTCGTCCGACACCGTCCGCATCGTCAACGAACAGGCGAAGCAGGCAAACTACGAACTCCGCGCGATCCACATTCCCAAGACGATCGACAACGACCTGATGGAAAACGACCACTGCCCGGGCTTCGGCTCCGCAGCACGTTTCGTTGCGCAGGCATTTACCGGCGTCAACCTCGACAACCGCGCGCTCAAGGGCGTCTACATCGGCGTCGTGATGGGTCGCCACGCAGGTTTCCTCACCGCCGCATCAGCCCTTGGCCGCAAGTACTATGACGACGGTCCGCACCTCGTTTATGTGCCCGAGCGCGCCTTCGATACGGAGAAATTCCTCGCCGATGTCGACCGTGCATACTCGAAGTACGGCATGTGCACGATCGCCGTTTCGGAAGGCATTTCCGACAAGGATGGCAATCCGATGATCACCAAGCTGATGGGCGAAGAACGCGACGCCCACGGCAATCTCCAACTCTCCGGCACCGGCGCTCTTGGCGACCTGCTCTCGCAGACGATCAAGGACGGACTCAAGCTCAAGCGTGTCCGCTCGGACACCTACGGTTACCTTCAGCGCTGCTTCATTGGATGCCGTTCCGATCGCGATGCCCACGAAGCGCGCGAGGTCGGTGAAAAGGCCGTGCAGTATGCGATGTGGGACGATGTCGACGGATCGATCGCCATCCGCCGCCCGGTTCTCAACTACAGCGTCGACTACGAACTTGTGCCGATCGAAAAGGTTGCCGGCAAAACCCGCCACATGCCCGACAACTTCATCAATGCCGACGCCAACGGCGTCACCGAGGACTTCCTCAACTACTGCCGCCCGCTGCTCGGCTCGGACTTCCCTCAGTCCCACCGCCTGCGCGCGCCCATGGTGCCGAAGATTCTCCACAAGTGATCGCTCGCGCGACCTCTTTGAACTGATCCCCATTCAGGGCCGGCGGACTTCACTCCGCCGGCCCTTTTTTGTTGCGGATCATCGCTGTCAAAGCCCATTCGGCTTGCCCTCGCATGGTCATGCCCTAGCATCACCGCTTCCCGCCAATGCACCGCGTTTTTGTCGAAAAATTTCCTCCCCACGATATCGAGGCCCGCCACCTGCTCGCCGATCTCAAGGAGTCGCTCACACTCCCCGGCCTCGAATCCCTGCGCGTCATCCAACGCTATGAAATCGACGGCATCGGCGTGGAGGTCATTGACGACGTCACCCGACTCATTCTGTCCGAACCGCAAGTCGATCGCACCAGTAGCTCGCTGGAAATTTCCGATGATGAAATCGCCTTCGCGATCGAATACCTGCCGGGGCAGTTCGATCAGCGCGCCGACTCAGCAGCCCAGTGCATCCAGATCCTCACCGGTGGCTCACGACCAACGGTTTCATCCGCGAAAGTGATCGTTCTGCGCGGCAATGTCACTCCATCGGAAATCAATTCGATCAAGGCTTACGCGATCAACCCGGTGGATTCCCACGAAGTGCCCGTGACAGGATCCGGCGATCGCCACCAGCCGAACGCGCCCGCCGATGTCGCGGTTTTGAACGGATTCAACAGCAGCGATCCTGCCGAACTTCGCAAGCAGCTCGGACTCGCGATGTCCGCCGAGGATGTGGCATTTTGCCAAAACTATTTTCTCAATCAGGAAAAACGCGAACCAAGCATCACTGAAATCCGCGTGCTCGACACCTATTGGTCTGACCATTGCCGCCATACGACATTCCTCACCGAAATCACCGATGTCGTTTTTGATGATGCAAACGGACCTGTCCAACGCGCATGGCAAACTTATCTTGCAACACGCAAAAAACTCGGACGCGACAGCAAGCCGATCACGCTGATGGACATTGCGCTCACGGGCATGCGCGAACTCCGCGCCTCCGGCGAACTCGACAACCTCGAAGAATCCGACGAAGTCAACGCGGCCTCAATCGTGGTGCCCATCACGATCAAGAACCATGAATCGAACAAAACGATCACCGAAGAGTGGCTCGTGATGTTCAAAAACGAAACTCACAACCATCCGACCGAGATCGAACCTTTCGGCGGTGCCGCCACCTGCCTTGGTGGTTGCATTCGCGATCCGCTCTCGGGTCGTTCGTATGTGTATCAAGCCATGCGCGTCACCGGTGCCGGCAACCCCCTCACGCCATTTTCAGAAACACTTCCCGGAAAATTGCCTCAACGAAAAATCTGCCGCACCGCCGCGCACGGATACTCTTCCTATGGCAACCAGATCGGCCTCGCCACCGGCGAAGTCGCCGAAGTCTACCATCCCGGCTATGTCGCCAAACGTCTCGAGATCGGCGCGGTCGTCGCCGCCGCTCCGCGCTCGCAGGTCTTTCGCGGCAAACCCGCCACCGGCGATGCGATTCTTCTGATCGGTGGACGGACCGGACGCGATGGCGTGGGCGGTGCCACCGGATCGTCCAAGGAACACACCGACACCGCACTGGAAAATTCCGCCGAGGTCCAAAAGGGCGACGCGCCAACCGAACGCAAAATTCAACGCCTCTTCCGCAACCCCGTACTCACGAAAAAAATCAAAGTCTGCAACGACTTCGGTGCCGGCGGAGTATCGGTCGCCATCGGCGAAATCGCCCCCTCACTCCGCATCAACCTCGATGCTGTTCCTAAAAAATACGACGGACTCGATGGCACAGAGCTTGCGATTTCCGAATCGCAGGAACGCATGGCGGTCTGCATCGATCCTGCAGACATCCCCTATTTTCTCGAAGAAGCCGATCGCGAAAACCTCGACTGCACGCAGGTTGCCGAGGTCACCGACGACGGCCGCCTTGTGATGCTCTGGCGCGACCAAAAAATCGTCGATCTCTCACGCGAATTTCTCGACACCAACGGCGCCAGCCAATCGGCGACGGTGCGCGTATCCGGATTTACGAATCCACAAGTTCAGATCGCAGACATCAAACAAAAACCGTTAACCGAAATGCTGTCCGACCTCGGCATCTGCTCGCGCAAGGGACTTGGCGGACGCTTCGATGCCTCGGTGGGCGCCGGCACGGTGCTTTGGCCTTTTGGCGGCAAGCATCAGCTGACTCCGCCCGATGCGATGGTTGCCAAGTTGCCTCTGCTTGAAGGCGACACCGATGCCTGCAGCTTCATGGCATGGGGTTTCGATCCCTACCTTTCCGAAAAATCTCCCTTCCACGGCGCGGTGCATGCGGTGACCGAATCGGTTTGCAAAGTCGTCGCCGCCGGTGGCCGCCTGCGCGACATCCGCCTCACCCTCCAGGAATATTTTCCGAAACTTGGTAACGATCCAAAACGCTGGGGCATGCCCTTCGCTTCGCTGCTCGGTGCCTATCACGCACAACACTCGCTGCGACTCGCCGCGATCGGCGGCAAGGATTCGATGTCAGGATCCTTCAACGACCTCGATGTTCCACCAACTCTCGTTTCGTTCGCCCTCGCGCCCGGTCTTGCAAGCCACGCGCTGAGCCCCGAGTTCAAGGAAATCGGCTCCGACATTTCGTTGATCGAAATTCCCGTCGATGCCGAGGGCTTGCCTGATTTCGATTTGTTGAAATCAACCGCCGAAGCCCTTTACCAACTCAACACTGCAGGACATTTCCTCTCCATGCATTGCATCGGCCAGGCAGGCATCGCCGCCGCACTCGCCAAGATGTCCTTCGGCAATCGCATCGGCGCCGAGATCAACACCGGCCTCGATCTGTTTGCCCCGCGCAGTTTCGCTTTCCTCATCGAGCACAAAGCCGCTTCCAGCACCGCCATCCATGAGGCGATTCCCTCGCTCATCACAATCGGCAAAACGAGCTCCGATGCACAGCTCACGCTCAACGGCACCAAGCATCCAATCGAAAATCTTCAGGCCGCATGGACCGGCACACTCGAGCCGGTCTACCCCAGCAAAGCCTCCGAAGACACGGTTTCCACGCCTGTCGATTTGCCTGCGTTCAAAGCAAGCAAATCCACCCGCTCGAAAAACCGCAGCGCCGCACCAAAGGTCATCATCCCCGCATTCCCCGGCACCAATTCGGAATACGATTCCGCCAAGTCATTTCGCGAAGCAGGTGGAAATCCGGAGATTCTCGTCTTCCGCAACCTGAGCCAGCGACACATCAGCGAATCCCTCGACGCACTCGCTGCAAAAATTCGCGAAAGTCAGATCCTGATGTTTCCCGGCGGATTCAGTGCAGGCGACGAGCCCGACGGTTCCGCAAAATTCATCGCCACGATCATCCGCAGCCCGCAAGTCGCCGAGGCGATCATGGACCTCATCCATCACCGCGACGGACTCATTCTCGGCATTTGCAACGGCTTCCAGGCACTGATCAAAACCGGCCTCGTTCCCTACGGCGAAATCCGCACACCATCATCCGATTCGCCGACTCTCGTCCACAACACCATCGGCCGCCACATTTCCCAGTATGTCGACACGCGTGTGGTTTCGAATCAATCGCCATGGCTTTCACTCAGCAATCCCGGCGATATCCACACCGTGCCAATTTCTCATGGCGAGGGCCGCTTTTTTGCCGACGATGCGACGATTCAACAACTCGCCGCAAACGGCCAGATTGCGACACAATACTGCGACGCCGAAGGCAAGCCATCGATGGATACGACCATCAATCCGAACGGTTCAGCCTTCGCCATCGAAGGCATCACGTCGCCCTGCGGCAGGGTCTTCGGAAAAATGGCCCACTCGGAACGTGCCGGAAGGCTTGTTGCCAAGAACATTCCGGGCAACAAGCATCAGCCGATCTTCAAAGCCGGCGTTTCCTACTTCGCTTGATCAGTCGACGAGATTGTCGATGCGTTGCGCCAGCTCGATGTCGAGCTGAGTCACGCCACCGGCATCATGACTGGTCAGTGACAAACTCACCCGCGTGTGGCGGATGTTGATGTCGGGATGGTGCTGAGCCTCCTCGGCAATTTCAGCGAGGTCGTTCACGAAATCGATCGCGTCGTTGAATTCTTCGAACTCAATGGTTCGCGTGATGGCCTTCTTTTCAAGTTCCCACTCGGGGCATTTCTTGAGGGCGCTCGACAGTTCTTCGTCTTCTAGGAGTTCGGACATGTTTGAATGAGGAAAGTGTTTCCGCGCAGAGATTGCGTTTGCCCCTTCGCCGTTGGCAAGCCGTTTCAATGCAAAAAATTTGAGCAAATTTTCATTGGCAAAAACATGAATCTCGGTCGCTTCGGATTAACTTCCCGCCGATTGGCTTGCAATCCGCAAATCAAATGACAATGTGGGAGTTGATACCAACAAAACCATGAACCGAAAACACATCCATTGCCTCGTTGCCGCCGTCGCTGCCGCATTGTTCATTCCATCGTGCACGAGTTCCGGAATCGGCGGACTCGCCGCATATCACGCTTACGATCGTCCGGCAAAACTTCCGAAAAATCCAAACCATGTAAGCGTCAAAGTTTCGCTCAGCAAACAACGCGCGTATGTGATGGAAGGCTCCGACTGTCTCCTCGCCATGCCCATCTCGGTTGGCGCACCGGGCAGCCCCACACCCAAAGGCAATTTCCGGATTTTCAATAAAATCGAAAAGAAACGCGCCAACACCCACGGCTACGCACACAGCGGTGGCAGCATCAGGCAAACGATGCTCAGCAAGAAACCTGCAGGTTGGTCCTTCAAAGGCACTCCGATGCCTTACTGGTGCGAATTCAAACCCAACTACGGATTTCATACCGGTTGGATCAAACATCATCCCTGCACCCACGGCTGCATCCGCATGCATGAAAACCTTTCACCGAAATTCTTCCGACTCGTGAAGGTCGGCACACCGGTCAACATCGCTTACTCCCAGCCCGAGGATGCGACACACGGCAACATTCCGCTGCCACCCGACTCAGGACCGCTTCCCGACTATGCGGGAACCATGTATCTCGGCGACGGCTACTTCACCCGACACAAAACGCCGACCTTCGAATAACAAAGCACCGACTCACAAGGCCCTGCCATTCGGCGGGGCCTTTTTCTTGCTCTCATCGGCCGACTTCCTTGCCGCCAACACATACTCGAGCAACAGAGATTCGTCGGCACGGGTCAGCCCCGCACTCCAACACATTCCGGGCATGACCATCCGCCAGTCAGCCACCTTGAGGTCTTCCGGCTTCACCAGTTCGTGGCACTGACCGCACTGGGTGAGATAAATCCCATGCCCGCGCTCCAGACGCCCGATCGGAACTCCGCTGACCCGCGCCATCTCCTGCATATCATGCGAAGCCCGTTTGGAAAGCGACAGGCAGGCACTGGTCCCGAGCAGCAGGTAGGCGAATCCCGATCCCAAGAGCCAGCGACGAGAGGCAAATTTCACGGCAAATTTCATCAAAGCATTCTGTATCCGTCCCTGCTCGACATGTCAAAGTCTTCCAAGCCGCCACCAGGGACAAATTTCGGGTGTTGTCAGATCAAACCCTAAGCCTTACTAGTGGGTTGGCTGAGCAACCATGTGGAAATTTCTCATATCGCACTGGCGCGACGGCGTTGAGATCCTTCTCCTCGCGGCCTGCATCTATCAGGTTTACCGAACCTTCCGCGCAACCCGTGGAGCGCAAATCCTCGTGGGGTTGATCACGATTTTGGTTTTCCTCACGCTTGTCTCCGCCCTTTTCAAATTCGAGGTGATCCAATGGATCATCACCCGCGCCGCTGCGGTATTGGCATTCGCGCTGATCGTGATTTTCCAACCCGAACTTCGCAACGGGCTTGCACGGCTTGGCAGCAATCGCCTCTTCTCATTTTACAGCAAACGCCAACTCGATTTCCTCGAACGCTTCGCCGACGCAGTCGTCCACCTTTCCAAAAAACGCATCGGCGCGCTCTTTGCCATTCAACGCGACATCAGCCTCAAGGAGCAACTCGATACGGGCGTGATGCTCGACGCACGATTCTCACCCGAGCTTGCCATGGCGGTCTTCCATCCGAAGGCTCCGCTTCACGATGGCGGCATGATCATTGCCGAAGACCGCGTCGCGGGCGCTGCCTGCGTTTTTCCCGTCACCGAACGCGAAATGCAGGATCGCTCGACAGGTCTTCGCCACCGCGCAGCCATCGGCCTCACCGAACGCACCGATGCGGTTGCGGTCGTCGTGAGCGAGGAAACCGGCGGCATTTCGATCTGCGAAAACGGCATCCTGCTGCGCAACCTCAGCGAAAAAGTGTTTCGCGAAAAACTCGCCGAGATCTTCTTCTCCAGCACTCCTTCCCATGAACCTGAACCTGGCCAACAACTGGATCGCCAAGATCCTCTCGCTGCTTCTGGCGATCGCGATCTGGTTTCTCGTTAAGTACGACCTCGCCGGTGGCGGTCGACTCTTCGAAAAACCCCCGCGCGCCCTCGTCGTCCCGGAAAATTGATCCGGGATGGACATCCGCCACGCATGTTTCATGCTCCGACCATGCCGACCGTCCATGTCGATCTCGCCGAACGCTCCTACGACATCCATGTCGCCAAGGGCTCGATCCGTGATGTCGGAAACCTGATCAAACTCGCAGGTCTGGCCAATCGCCGTGCGGCGCTCATTACCGACGAAGCGGTCAAAAAATTTCACATGGCCCCACTGCTTGCCGGCCTTGATGCCGCAGGCATTTCCCACACGCAGCACACGGTTCCCGCCGGCGAAGCTTCGAAGTCGATGCCGGTGGCCGAAACACTCTGCCGCGAAATGATCCGCGCCGGCCATGACCGCAAATCATTCGTCATCGCACTCGGCGGTGGTGTGATCGGCGACCTCGCAGGCTTTGTCGCGTCGATCTTTTTTCGTGGAATCCCCTTCATCCAAATTCCCACCACCATTGTCTCGCAAGTCGACTCTTCGGTTGGCGGCAAAACTGGCGTCAATGTCGACGAAGGCAAAAATCTCATCGGTTGCTTTCACCAACCGCGCATGGTGATCATCGATCCCGACACACTCGCCACACTTCCCGATCGCGAGTTTCATCAAGGCTTCGCCGAAATGATCAAGCACGGCGCGATCCGCGATGCAAAGATGCTCAATGAGCTTGCTGCCCTTGATCCGCAAAGCCGCGAGATCCCTGCCGATCTCATCGCTCGCAATGTTGCGATCAAGGCACGCATCGTCGAGAGCGACGAACACGAAACCAACGGCACTCGCGCGCTGCTCAACTTCGGCCACACCATCGGCCACGGCATCGAGGCCGCAGTTCCATACGGCTCACTGCTTCACGGCGAAGCGATCTCGCTCGGCATCCGCGCCGCGCTGCTCGTCTCGCAAAAACACGCAGGGCTCAGCACCGACGAATCCGCCGAAATCCTCGACCTTCTCAAACGCTTCTCGCTCCCGCTGGTCCTCCCCGACACGATCGCTACCGACACGGTGATGGAAAAATTGTCACACGATAAAAAGTTCTCGGCCGGCGGCATCCGCTTCGTGGTGATTTCCACTCTCGGCAATGCCAAAGTCGTCGATACCGTCACGCCCGACGATCTGCGCGAGGCGATCGATCACCTCCGATCCGCCCCCTGAGCCTGCGCATTTCACAAAATCCATGGCATAAACACGGCTTTTCCGATAATTTTTCCGCACAAATCCGATACACCCAAGCCATGCCACTCGCCCCACGCATCCTCCATGAAGAACGCATCCCTAGCAACGGGGTGCTGGTGGTGCCGGGACGAATTGATTTCAACCAACTGATTGAGATCGAAAAAGTTTTTTCCAAACGCCGCGTCACATGGCTGATCGAGGAATCAGCCCATCACGATTCCGCGATTCGCGCGCACCTGGAAAAATCCGATTCGGGTGCCATGTTCAGCATCACCGATGCCGCACCGCAGGCCGCAGGCAAAGAGCTCAAGAACTACCTCGATGGCGGCGGTGTCCTGATCCACGTCCCCGGCACAGCGAATACTCGCAATGCCAGCCCCTGCCACATCCCCTCGGCAGAACTGCGTGTGCTTTGCTCCTTTGGTCTCCCCATTCTTCCGATCGCAATCGATCTTCCGCACGAATCAGCTCTATCGATCGAAAACAGCGATCAGCTACCGTCGGCTATCATCTCGATCGGGCAGGAAATTCCCGCCGCCTCGGTGAGCATCGCAACTTATCGACAAGCCCTTCTTTCCGCCCACGAAGAAGCGTTTTCACAACACACACTGCTCGACCAATCCTTGGCGATGACCTTGCTCGAGGGTTTGAAAAAACACGGCAAGGTCGGCCGCATCGTCGATGGTGCCGACGACTCGGAGCTCGCCTACGACAAGATCCTCGCCGCCTCACTGGCACTCTCGCGCCACATCCGCGAAGAAACCGACCAACCACGCGTCGCCATCGTGCTCCCTCCGGGAAAGGCCGGACTCATCGCCAACCTTGCGGTCATTTTCGCAGGAAAAATTCCGGTCAATTTCAACTTCACCGCCGGACCTGATGCCGTGCGCTCGGCGATTCGCCAGTCGGGCGTCGACCGCTTCATCACCGCCGATCCCTTCGTCCGCCGCGTGCCCACATTCCCATGGCCACCGAATCGCGACCTGATCTTCATCGAGCGCGCAATGCCGAGCCTAAAGAAAAAAATCATTCTCTGGGCCATCGTATCAAAAATTCTGCCCGCATCCTTGATCGGGAAATTCCTCAAACTCAACACCCGCAGCGGCGATGATGAAGCCGTCCTGCTCTTCACCTCAGGTTCCTCAGGCGAGCCGAAAGGCGTTGCTCTCAGTCACCGCAATGTGTTGGCCAATGTCTCGCAATTTTCCTCACGTCTCGACCTGCCACCGCATTCATCGATGCTCGGTTGCCTTCCGCTTTTCCACTCATTCGGCTCAACCGTCACACTTTGGTTTCCAATCATCCAAGGCGTGAACCTCGTCACCTACCCCAGCCCGTTGGAAAGCAAGCGCCTCGCGGAACTCATCGCCATCCATCAGGTCGATGTCCTGCTCTCGACGCCGACCTTCATGCGCGGCTTCATGAAACGCGTCGACTCCGCGCAACTGGCATCACTCAAGCTAGTCGTCACCGGCGCGGAAAAACTTCCGCTATCACTCGCCGAAGCCTTTTCTGAAAAATTCGGCATCTCGCCGCAGGAAGGATACGGGCTCACCGAAACCTCCCCGGCCACCAATGTGAACCTGCCCGACCCGGCTGACCGCGAAAATGCCGTCACACTTCCATCCTCACGCAACGGCACCGTGGGCCAACTGCTTCCCGGCATCGCCATTCGGATCAGTGATCCGACAAGCGAAGAGCCTCTGACGATCGACCAACAGGGAATGATCTGGCTCAAGGGCGCGAACATCTTTCAAGGCTACTTGGGCAAACCGGAGAAATCTGCCGAGGTCCTGGTTGATGGCTGGTTCAAAACCGGCGATGTCGGCCGCGTCGATGATGACGGATTCCTCCACATCGAAGGACGCATTTCACGCTTCTCCAAAATCGGCGGTGAAATGGTCCCGCACGAAACCATCGAAGGCGCCATCAACATCGCCCTCGGACTTGATGCCGAGTCCGAACGCCGCATCGCCGTCGTCGGCGTGCCCGATGCCCAAAAAGGCGAGGCGATCATCCTGCTTTCGGCACTTGGTAACGCGACCATCGATTGCATCGACCTTCGCTACAAACTTCTCGAGCAAGGCATCCCCTCGCTCTGGTGTCCGAAAACCATCGTCCCCGTTGCGGAAATTCCCGTTCTCGCATCCGGCAAACTCGATATCAAACGTTGCGAAACCCTCGCCAAAAGCGCCCGATAGCCTACCCGCACCTTTCCCCATGTCCGATCGCCTCGCCCAAACTTTCCGTTCCCTTCGCGAAAAAAACCAAAAAGCCTTCGTCGCCTACATCGCCGCCGGCGATCCGAATTTCGACTCATCGCTGGAAATCATGAAGTCGCTCGCCAACTCCGGCACCGACATCATCGAACTCGGTCTCCCGTTCTCCGATCCGCTCGCCGATGGCATCGTCAATCAAATGGCCGCCGAGCGCGCGCTAAAATCAGGCATGACCACCGCCCGCGTGCTCGACCTCGTTCGCGAATTCCGCAAATCGCACGAAACGCCGATCGTTCTCTTCACCTACCTCAATCCGGTCTTCACTTACGGATTCGATGCCTTCCATCACGATGCCGCCGCTGCCGGTGCCGATGGCATCCTGCTGCTCGACCTACCGCCCGACGAAGCCGCACGCAACAAGGATCTAAGCGGCGACAGCGGACTCGACACCATCCGCCTCATCGCCCCGACCACCCCACCAGATCGTGTGGCGAGCCTCGCCCGATCTGCCCAAGGCTTCATCTACGCGCTCTCGCGCACCGGCGTCACCGGCGCGCACGGCGGACCCTCCGCAAACATCGCATCCATGGTGGCCGCGATCAAAAATCACACCGATGTGCCGGTCTGCGTCGGCTTCGGCATCAGCACACCCGATCAAGCGGCCATGGTGGCATCGGCCGCCGATGGCGTGATCGTTGGGTCGGCCATCGTGAAACAGGTCGAGCTCCACGCCGAGGATCCAGTCCGCGCCGTGACGGATTTTGCCAAGCCGCTCATCGATGCGGTAAAATCGGTTGGTGCCTGAGCCTCAACGCTTGGCTTTTGGCTTTTTCAAAAACGCCTCGATTTCAGCCGTTTTTCGTGTGTTGAACACATCGGCTTTTCCGAGCCACCCCTTGCGTGCGATGCGTACGCCCAAACCAAGATAGTGCAAACCTTCCCTTGAGTGGGCGTCGGGGTTGATCGAACAAAGCACGCCTTTGTCTTTCGCGCGCTTCCACCATCGCCAGTCCATGTCGAGACGCTGTGGGTTGCAGTTGAGCTCGATGATGGTCCGCGTCTCTGCGGCGCAGTCGATGACCATCGCATGATCGACGGCATAGGCTTCGCGCTTGAGCAAGAGACGACCCGTCAGATGACCCAGCATTGTGACATGCGGATTTTCCATCGCCCGGCAAATGCGTCGCGTCATTTCCTTCTCAGGCAATTGAAACGAGGTGTGCACCGACGCGACGCAGTAATCGAGTGACGCCAGCACATCGTCATCAAAATCCAAAGATCCGTCCTTGAGGATATCGACTTCAGTCCCCGCAAAGATCCGGAAGTGGGAATAGCCTCGATTGAGTTTGCGGATCTCGGCCACCTGCGCCGCAAGACGATCCTCATCCAGTCCGTTGGCTACCGCCATCGACTTCGAGTGATCCGCGATGCCAAGGTATTCGAGACCCAACTCCATCGCCTCCTCGGCCATTTCCTCCAGCGAATGATGACCATCCGACTCGGTAGTGTGGTTGTGGAAGGTTCCGCGAAGGTTTTCCAGTTCGATCAAGCGCGGCAACTTGTTCTCGCCCGCCGCTTCGATTTCCCCGCGGTTTTCGCGCAATTCGGGTTCAATGAATGAAAGCCCCAGCACCTTGTAAATTTCGCGTTCATCATGGATCTCATCCGGCACCTCCGTGCTGCGTGCCGAGCCTTCCACCGCCGTGAATCCATATTCGTTGAGCGAAAGCCCTTTCTTCAAAGCGATTCCACGCAACGCGACATTGTGTTCCTTCGATCCGCTGAAGTACTGCAGCGCAAACGGAAACTGCTTGTTCGACACCGCACGCAGATCGCACTGAATCCCATTTTTCAAACGCACCGAAGCCTTGGTCTCACCACATGCGATCACCGATTCAACTTCAGGCAGAGTGGTGAAATCCTCGCACACCAACTTCGGTTCCTTGGTCGCGACCAAAAAATCCAGATCGTGCACCACTTCCTTCGCACGACGATACGAACCCGCCACCGCCACCAGCGAAATTTCCGGATGCATCCGCAAAGTGGCGAGGATTTCGGAAACCAAGGGTGTGACCGATCCCAACAAAAACGAATCGGCAAATTTTTCCTTCAGAGCAATCGCCTCCAAAATCGCCGCCTGGGTCTTGGCGCCAAAGCCCGGCAATCCCGCAACTTTGCCCGCCTCGCACGCAGCCTTGAGATCGGCCACTCCACCCACGCCAAGCTCTCGATGCAAGGCCTTCACTTTCTTCGGCCCCAATCCCTGAAGATCGAACAAACCCAGCAAGCCTTCAGGAAATTCAGCACGCAAATTCTGATGAAACTTCAACGCGCCGGTCGACGCCAGTTCATGCAACTTGTCACGCAGCGCATCACCAATGCCCTTGATGCCCTCAAGCTGATTGTTTGCCGCCAGTTGGACAATGTCGCCATCATGCGAAAGCACCGCTTCCGCACCATGCCGGTAGGCACGAACCTTGAATGGATTCTCATCCTTGAGCTCAAGCAGAAGAGCGATCTCCTCCAGCACGGCAGCCATTTCCTCACGAGTCATGCACGCAATCTCAACCTCATGCGAAATCGGGTCAAGTCCGCTGCAGAATGACTCATGCCGAATTTGATGGCGGATCAAACACCCGCTTCTTCTTTCGGCTCGGGTCGATGCGTTTCAAAGTCCAGAGACTCGCTTTCGGCCTTTCTGACCACGCTCACCGTGTCACCCGCCTTGACGTCACCGCGCAGGATCGCCTCGGCGAGCGGATCTTCGAGGAAGCGTTCCACCGCACGGCGCATCGGACGCGCACCGTACGCTGGGTCGAAACCTTTCTCGGAGAGAAAATCGCGGGCTTCGGCAGCAAGCACGAGTGCCACGTCCTTTTCTTTGAGACGCTTGACCAATTTGTCGACCTCGAGATCGACAATCTGGTTGAGGTCGACCTTTTCGAGCATGTGGAAAACCACTTGCTCGTCGAGGCGGTTGAGAAACTCCGGCTTGAAGTACTTTTTCGCCTCCTCAAGGATCTTCTCCTTCATGCCTTGGAAGTCCGCCTCGTCCTCGTTCATTGCACCGAAGCCGAGCGAGGTCTGACGCTTGATCGTCGAGGCGCCGACATTGGAGGTCATGATGATGATCGTGTTGCGGAAGTCGATCTTGCGGCCGAGCGAATCGGTCACCGTGCCTTCTTCAAGAATCTGCAAGAGCAGGTTCATCACATCCGGATGGGCTTTTTCGACCTCGTCGAAGAGCACGACGGAATACGGACGGCGGCGCACCGCTTCGGAGAGCTGACCACCCTCTTCGTATCCGACATAACCCGGAGGCGATCCGATCAGGCGGCTTGCGGTGAATTTCTCCATGTACTCGGACATGTCGATTTGGATGAGCGAATCGGGATCGCCGAACATGAACTCGGCAAGATTGCGCGCGAGGTAGGTTTTGCCGACACCTGTAGGTCCAAGGAAAAGGAAGGATCCGATCGGACGACGCGGATCCTTGAGGTCCGCACGCGAACGGCGAAGGGCCTTGGAAATCGCCACCACCGCTTCGTTCTGACCGATGACGCGCCCCTTGAGCTCGTCCTCCATCTTGAGCAGTTTCTCGGTTTCCTTTTCCTCCATGCGACGCAGCGGCACGCCGGTCCACTTGGAAACAACGGCCATGATGTCGTCGTCGGTGACCGTCACCACCTTCTCTTCCGAGCTTGCGCGCCATGACTTGAGGGTGTCCTCAAGCTCCTTCTTCGAAGTTTTCTCATCATCGCGCAGCGCGGCGGCTTTTTCAAAATTCTGCTCGGCGATCGCGGTGAGCTTGTCGCGGTTGATCTGTTCGATCTTCTCTTCGAGTTGCTTGATTTCCGGAGGACGCGTCATCGTGCCAATGCGCGCACGCGCACCCGCCTCGTCGAGCACGTCGATCGCCTTGTCGGGAAGGAATCGCGCAGTGAGATAACGCGAGGTGAGTTTTACGGCAGACTCAATCGCCTCGGGCGTGAACTTCGCCTTGTGGTGCGATTCGTATTTTTCCTGCAAGCCTTCAAGAATGCGAATCGCATCGGAAACGGAGGGTTCGTCGACCTTCACCTGCTGGAAACGGCGCTCAAGCGCGGAGTCCTTTTCGATGTGCTTGCGATATTCGTTGAGCGTGGTCGCACCCACGCATTGCAACTCGGCGCGGCTCAATGCCGGCTTGATGATGTTCGAAGCATCCATCGCGCCTTCAGCCGATCCGGCACCGACAATCGTGTGAAGCTCGTCGATAAAAAGAATGATGTTCTTCACCTTGCGGATCTCGTCCATCACCGCCTTGATGCGCTCTTCGAACTGACCGCGGTACTTGGTACCGGCGACCATCAAAGCCAGGTCCAAGGTCACGACTTTCTTGTCGCGCAAAATTTCCGGCACATTTCCCGAGGCAATTTCCTGGGCAAGGCCCTCGACGATCGCCGTCTTGCCGACGCCCGCTTCACCAATCAGCACCGGGTTGTTCTTCGTGCGGCGGCAAAGGATTTGGATCACACGCTCGATCTCGGCCTGACGCCCGATCACCGGATCCAATCCGCCCTCTTTTGCAACTTTGGTGAGATCGCGACCAAAAGCCTTGAGTGCCGGGGTTTTGGTTTTGCCTTCGCTCTCGGGACCTGCGGCTTGCACCTGTCCTTCGTCCTCGAAGGGCCCTTCGCCACCCTCGATGTCGTCGTCATCATCATCGTCATGATCCTCGGGCGAGAAATTCGGATCGATCTCGGCGAGGATCTCGTTGCGGGTGCGTTGGATGTCGACATCAAGCCTGCGCAGCACGCGGGCCGCCACCCCCTCACCCTCGCGCAACAAACCAAGCAAAAGATGCTCGGTGCCGACATACGAATGGTTGAGCGCCTTGGCCTCCTTGTTGGCGAGCGCGAGGACTTTCTTGACGCGCGGTGTGTAGGGGATGTTGCCCGCAGCTTTCTGGGGCGGACCCGAACCCACTTCTTTTTCCACCTCCATTCGCACCGTGTCGAGCTCGAGCCCCATGCGTTCGAGCACATTCACCGCGACTCCTTGGCCGAGCTTGATGAGCCCCAGCAAAAGATGCTCGGTGCCGACATAGGAATGGTTGAAGCGGTCGGCCTCCTTGCGGGCAAGGGCCAGTACCTGCTGGGCGCGTGGTGTGAAGTTGTTCATGGGTCGCCTGGGTTGTTGATATCGGAAGAAGCCTCGGATTTGCCGTTTGTAAAATGATTATCAGGGGATTCGAGAAATTGCAAACGAGAGCGTACGATTTCCGCGCGGATGGTATCACGCTCTTCGGGGGGGAGCTTCCTGCCCGAATGCAGCTGCAAATGCGCGGGCTGGATGTCCATCAGCAACGAATCGCACAAAATCACGGTTTCCGCAGGAAAAAATCCAATCGTCGCGCCAAGACGCAGCAGCGAGAGATGGTTCAGCGCCTCCTTGGAATCGATGAGATGCGCGTAACGCAGTACCCCATAGGCACGGCCGATCTTATCGGCGACCATGTCGGGGTCATCTTCCAGCAGTTTTTCACGGGCATTCTGCTCGTGGGTCGCCACCTGCGAAATCACGCGTTCAAGGCGGCGGATGATGGTTTCCTCCGATTCGCCCAGTGTCGATTGATTCGAAATCTGATAAAGATTGCCGAGCGATTCCGTGCCCTCGCCGTAGAGCCCGCGCACGGCCAATCCGATCTTGTTTACAGCCTGCAAGACCTGACCGATCTGATCGCTGAGCACGAGCGCTGGAAGATGCAACATCGACGACGCACGCAAACCGGTGCCGAGGTTGGTCGGACACGCGGTGAGGTACCCGAGCTTCGGATCGAAGGCAAATTCCAGCGATTGCTCGAGCTGACTGTCGAGTTCGGATAGTGCCTCAAATGCCGAGCCAAGCTGCAGCCCCGGGCGAATCGCCTGCATGCGCAGGTGATCCTCCTCGTTGATCATGAAACTGAAGGTCTGGCGGCGCTCGATCACCGCACCCGAGCCATCGGCCCGCGCAGCGTGCTCGCGCGAAATGAGATGACGCTCAACCAGCACTTGTTTCTGCACCGAATTGAGTCCGGAAAGCTCCTGCGAAAACGCATCCTTCATCGCCGAGAGTCCTTCGACCGCCGGTTTCATTTCCTCCAAAGCCGCAGCACGCTGATCGCGCTTCGCCCACCCGGGAAAGGGATGACGACGCAAATTGCGCGCCAAACGAATTCGCGATGTGATCACCGCGCCATGCTGCCCCTTGCCGCCGGTCATCCAGTCAGCCGGATGCTTCACCAATGTTGAAAAGCGCATCATGACACCAAATTTTCGTTGAGCTGACGGATCTCATCACGGATCCCAGCGGCTTCTTCGTAGCTTTCGGCGGCGACGGCCTGATCCAACCTCGCACGCAGTTCCTCAAGACGCTGACGCAGCACCTGACGCTCCATCAGCCCGGCCGGCACCTTGCCGTGATGACTCGAGCCCTTGTGCATGCCGCGGATCATCGGCGCAAGCTCCTCACGAAATGTCGCGTAACACTCGCTGCACCCGAGTCGGCGCACGCGACGCAAATCCTCCAGCGTGAATCCGCATGCAGGGCAGGTCCCATTGCCATGTGGCATCGGAATCGCCGTGCCGGCAGCGATCACCTTGCCCTCACCCACCGCTCCGCCCATGAGCAAGTCCGCCAATGAAAAACCCGTGGGATCGGTCACGCCTCGTTCCTTCGCGCATGCGTCGCAGAGACAAACCTTTTTCATCTGACCCTCCACCAGTTGGGTCAGAAAGACGGTGGCCTTGCTGTCGCAGAAGTCACATTTCATCGGGTCATTCTCGAAGGGCGATGCACGGCATGAAAGGGAAAATTTTCAAATCAGGAAATCGGCGTGCCGGTCGTGGTCGCAAGTTCCTGGAAACCGGCAAGAAAACGCTTGGTCCACTCGCCGGGCTTGCCGGTACCGATCAGGCGTCGGTCGAGGGCGACCACCGGAATCACCTCCGCCGCCGTGCCAGTGAGGAAACACTCGTCAGCCGTGAAGACATCGTAACGAGTGATCGAACGCTCGATCACCGGAATGCCAAGTTTCTCGGCGATCTCAAAGATCACCGCACGCGTGATGCCGTCCAGCGCGCCGTCGCTGATCAATGGCGTGTAAAGTTTGCCGTTTTTCACGAGGAACAGATTGTCGCCCGTGCACTCGGCGACATAACCCTGCTCGTTGAGCATGATCGCCTCCAGCGCGTTGGCCTGGATCGCCTCGACCTTGGCCATGATGTTGTTGAGGTAGTTGAGCGACT
>CAYQRP010000002.1:0-29556 GCA_964419815.1 uncultured Luteolibacter sp.
GATCCGATCCGCTCAAGACCGCTGCCCATTCCGAGCGCATCGGCGAGTGGTTCCGCGCCAACTACCGCACGGCGGAAGCAATCGCCAAAGCGAAGCAAACCATCGGCCACTGATTCATCGAGCCATGAAACGCGCGCCCGCCCAATTCATCAGCATCATGGTGTTTGCCTTGTTCGCGGCATTTTTCATTTACCCCGCAGGCATGATCGTGAAGCAGGCCTTCGAGGGCGAGGACGGCTTCACACTCGAATTCATCGCAGCAATTTTGCGCAATCCAATCTACCGCGAAGGTTTGTTGAACTCCTTCACGCTCGGCTTAGCTTCGACGTTGGCGGCGATCGCGATTGCCTTTCCCCTTGCGCTGATCGGCCATCGTTACAGTTTCGCCGGAAAGAACGCGCTTTCCGTGCTCGTGCTCGCGCCGATGATTCTGCCGCCCTTCGTCGGCGCGGTGGGCGTGAAACAAATGCTCGGCGTCAATGGCGCGCTCAATGCCGGGCTTGTGAAAATCGGGTTGATGGATCCCGCGATGCCCCACGATTGGCTCGCGGAAGGGCGCTTTGTCGGCATGGTCGCGATGATCGCGCTGAACCTATACCCGATCCTTTACATGAACATCGCCGCCGCGCTTTCGAATCTCGATCCGGCGATGGAGCAGGCCGCGGAAAACCTCGGATGTCCGCCATGGAAAAGATTTTTTCGCATCACATTGCCACTCGCGATGCCGGGCGTATTTGCTGGCGCGTCGATTGTTTTCATTTGGGCCTTCACCGAACTCGGCGTGCCACTGGTCTTTGATTTCTCGCGCACCGCCTCGGTGCAAATTTACGATGGCATCAAGGGACTCGATAAAAACCCAATCCCCTACGCGCTTACCACCGTCCTGCTGATCGTTGCCGCCATGGTCTTTGCGCTTTCGAAATTCGTCATCGGCCGATCACCGCTCGGCACCGCACCCCGACCCAAATCGCGCAGCCACGCCACGCGCATCGGCGGATGGAAAGCCATACTGTGCGCGATGTGCTTTCTCACCGTCTTCACACTCGCCGCATTGCCGCATCTCGGTGTGATCCTGCTTTCATTTTCCGAACGCTGGTACGGCACGGTGATCCCCGATGAGTTGACCGCGCGGCATTACCTCGAAGCGCTTGGCAGCGGACTGGTCGTGCCATCGATTCAAAACAGCCTTCTCTACGCCGGATGCGCGACCTTGCTCGCCTTGGCCGTAGGCATCGGCGTGGCATGGGTGGTGGTGCGATCGGATCTGAAATCACGCAACCTGCTTGATGCCGTCGTGATGCTGCCGCTTGCCGTGCCAGGTCTCGTGATGGCCTTTGGTTATCTGGCTCTTTCGCAGGATGGAAAGCCCTTCCATTTTCTCGTTGGTGCCGATGGAAGTCCCTTCATGCTGTTGGTGCTTGCCTATGCAATACGTCGCCTGCCCTACATCGTGCGCTCCGCCGTGGCCGGACTTCAGCAAAGCAATCCAATGCTCGAAGAAGCCGCGCGCTCGCTCGGGGCATCAAGCGCACGCACGCTACGCCGCATCTCGTTGCCGCTCATTGGTGCGAATCTCGCGGCCGGTGCGATTCTTGCCTTTGCCTTCGCGATGCTCGAGGTCAGCGACAGTCTCATCCTCGCTCAACAGACCGAACATTTCCCCATCACCAAAGCCATCTTCACCCTGCTTAGCACCCTTGGCAATGGCACCGAGCTCGCCGCCGCCCTCGGCGTTTGGGCGATGGTGTTTCTCTCCATCGCCATCATGGGCGCCGCGATCTTAGCAGGAAAACGCGGCGGGTTGTTTAAGGTTTGAAAAAAGTTTCAAGGTTCAAGTTTTCAGTTTCAAGTGAAGAGACTGAAGAAGCGGCTTTTTCATCTTCTCTTGAAACTGAACACTTGAAACTTTTCTAACACTTCTCCTTCCTCCCTCTCCAGGCGTGCAGAAGAAACAACGCGGCGAAGACGAACATGAAGAGCGAGAAAAACTGACCGCGTGTGAAACTGCCTACGAGCTCGGCATCGGGTTCGCGGAATTGTTCACCAAAAATTCGGAATCCGGCGTAAAGCGCGAAAAACAGGCCGGTGAGGAGACCATCGGGCGCATTTTTGAAGCGCGTGCGCACCCACCACAAAATCGCAAACAAGAGCGCGCCTTCAAGCAAGGCTTCATAAATTTGTGAAGGATGACGCGGCGGCAAAAAGTCACCAAGCGTTTGCGAGACTTCAGGATTTTGCCGCGCGGAAGCGATCAAGGTTTCAATCGATTGCGCCTCCATGAGGCTCGGATCGATTTCCGCGCAGGCCTGCCATGCACTCTGCTGCACCGACTCGGGCTCTTTCATCAGCGACAATGGAAAGCGCACCGCCCATGGAATCACGCCCTCGACGATGCGACCATACAACTCGCCATTGATGAAATTCGCCACCCGACCGAAAAACAACCCGAGCGGTGCCACCACACAAAGTCCATCACCAAGGCCGGTCCATGTGACCTTTTCCTTTTTGGCATAAAACCAGGTGAAGATCACCAGACCGAGGATTCCGCCATGGCTCGCCATGCCCCCTTCCCACACGCGAAAAATCATCAGCGGATCCGACAAAATTTTCGACCATCCCTGTTCGGGGAGCTGATAGAAAAACACATAGCCCAGACGTCCGCCGAGAAAGACCCCGAACATCGCGGCCGCCGCAATGAAGTCGGCGGTTTTTTCGGGCTTTAGCACCCACAGGCTCCGCCGCGCGAGATGGCGAAGCAGCAAAAATCCCGTCACAAAGCCCGCCAGATACGCGAGTCCGTACCAGCGAACCGCAAGATTTCCATAAATCGGCAGCGCCACCGGATTCAGGTCGTGGATGTATTGGGCGATCACCCCGCAAGACGACACCATCGGCAGACCGCATGCAAGCCGACATCACAGGCCAATCGCAAGGATGAGCCTTGAAATCCGCAGTGGAAAAAAGATACTCGAAGCGTGCAGCAAGCGGATCTTTTTGCGAATCAGCCCGACCCCACGCCCGAGCAACGGGTCATCGAGTTGCGCCAGCAACTCGAGCACCACAATCGGCTCTATTACAGCAAAGCGACGCCGGAAATTTCCGACGCCGAATACGATCGCCTTTTCCGAGAGTTGGAAGAACTCGAGCGCGAACACCCGGAATTGCACGATCCCGATTCCCCTACCCTGCGCGTCGGCGGTGAGCCGATCGAAGGTTTTGAAAAAGTACGCCACCTCGTGCCGATGCTTTCGATCGACGATGTCTTCGAGCTCACGCCCGAGACTTTGGAAAAATCACCGGGCACGCGCGCGGAAAAGGAGCTCATCGAATTTTACCAACGCATGCGCAAAGGCCTCGGCCACGATGATGTCGCGGTCACGGTCGAACCAAAGATCGACGGTGTCGCGGTCTCGCTCGTTTATCGCAACGGCAAACTCGAGTACGCCGCCACCCGCGGTGACGGCACCACCGGCGATGACATCACCCACAATGTCCGCACGATCCGCAGCATTCCGATGGAGCTGGGCAAGGCAAGCGCCGAGAGCCGTGTCATTGACTTGGATGCCACCCTGCCCTATGTTTCAAGTCATGAGCACCGTAGCGACAGCCCAAAAACTCGCGGAAAAAATCGCGAAAGCGCGTCAGAAAGCTTGCGCGAGTGGATCCTTGCTGAGCTCGGAGCAGGCGATGGAGCGGATGTTTCACAACGGCTCCGACAGGAAGCCGAATCCATGGTTTCATGGGCCAAGAAAAAAGGTCGACTCATCGACCCGCAAGGCTTCGGAGAAATTGCCGCTCGTCACCCTTCACTAGGCGGCCAATCGGAGCACGTGGTTTTTCGCCCGGAAAACAGCGATCGTGTCATCAAGCTCACGATACCGCCGACATTTGGCGGACAAAATTTCGTTCTCAGCTACTTGAACAACATCGATGCGTCGAATCGCCTTTTTGGTGATGACATCCATTTTCACGGTATTCTTGAAACCATCGATGGCCCCTCAATCGTGACCTCACAACCATTTGTCGATGGCACGACGCCGACAGCCAAGGAGGTCGCATCATGGTTTGAGAAAGCAGGCTACGCATCATCGGGCTATCATCGCTGGTTCAATGCCGAAACCAGAACCGAAATCGCCGACGCGCATGTGGGAAATTTGATCAAAACCTTCGATGGCGAACTTGTACCGATCGATCTCCAAGTGCTTCATGCGGAGCAACTTCCACCGCAGGTTCATCTCAATACCCCTACATCATTCATTCCACCCTTACTCGAAGTCCGCGGCGAAATTTTCATGCCCAACGAGGCCTTCGCAGCGATGAATGCCGAGCGTGATGAGGAAGGTTTGCCAACATTCGCCAATCCGCGCAATGCGACCGCGGGCACGCTCAAACAGCTTGATCCCAAAATCGCTGCCAAGCGACCGCTCGCATTTCTTGCCCACGGCATCGGTGCCTATGAGGGTCCGGCGCTCGAAACCGAACATGATTTCCATGCCTTGCTCGATGCTCTTGGGATCCCGCGCAACCAGCCGGTGATCAATGCGCATGATCTTGAAAGCACGCTCGAAGCAGTGGGCCAAATCAACACGCTGCGGCATGAACTTGATTACGGCACCGACGGCGCGGTGGTAAAAGTTTTGAGCCGCAAAGAGCGCGAAAAACTTGGATTCACCTCGCGCGCTCCACGCTGGGCCGCGGCGTACAAGTTCATTCCTGAGCAAAAGGAAACCACCCTCACCGACATCAGCATCCAGGTCGGGCGCACCGGCGTGCTCACGCCAGTCGCGGAATTGAAACCGGTGCTGATCTCCGGCTCGACGGTCTCGCGTGCGACGCTGCACAATCAGGATGAAATCACCAAAAAAGACATCCGCATTGGCGATACGGTACTGATCGAAAAAGCCGGCGAAATCATTCCTGCTGTCGTCAAAGTGATTCATCACCACGACCAATCAAAGCCGTTCTCCCTTTTCGATCATGTGAAAGGCTGCTGTCCATCCTGTGGTGGCCCCATCTCGCAGGAAGAAGGTTTTGTCGCCTGGCGCTGCACGAACTTCCAATGCCCGGCTCAAGCGGTCACACGCATCTCTCACTTCAGCGCGCGCAAGGCCCTCGACATTGAAGGAGTTGGTGAAACGGTCGCCGAGGCACTTGTGCGTCACGGGCACTGCAAAACTCCGCTCGACCTCTTCGAACTCGAAGAAACCACACTCGCCAACCTCAACCTCGGCACCGACGAAGCACCTCGGCGCTTTGGCGAAAAAAACGCCGCCAAAGTTATTAACGCGCTCGAAGACGCAAAAACCAAACCCCTCCACCGTTGGATCTATGCGATGGGCATCCGCCACGTCGGAGAATCCGCAGCCAAGGAACTTTCAAGGCTGCATGCCGACCTCAACGAACTCGCCGACTCTTCCATTCTGCGTGAGTTGCTCGCGGATACTCGCGTCGATGCGAAAAAGAAAAATGAAAAGCTCGTGGAGTATGCGATCACCGGCGATGTGGGGCCCGCAGTCGCACAATCGATCAACGAATTTTTCGGATCCGATGCCGGACAATTTGCGCTCAAGCGCATGACGAAACTCGGGCTCAATCCGAAGTCCGGCAACTACCTGCCTGTCGCCGCCAAAGCCGACACTTCAAAGATGCCGCTCGCAGGGCTTACTTTTGTCATCACCGGCACACTCAGCATCGACCGCGACGACATGAAGGCATTCATCGAGGAAAAGGGTGGCAAGGTCAGTGGCTCCGTCTCCGCAAAAACCCATTATCTCGTCGCAGGCGAAGGCGGCGGATCAAAACGCGACAAGGCCGAGAGCCTCGGCGTGAAGATCATTTCAGAGGATGAGCTTGAGCGCCTTATTGCTGCCGACTGACTTGAATATCAAAGGCAGCGGGCGAGGACGCCCGCGCCACGTGGCCCGGGCGTCCTCGCCCGGAGCCTCAATCATAAATATTTCACTTTCCACAATCGAGCGGTGCAGGTTCTGGAGAGGTAAATCACAGGGATAAAGCCAATGATTGCCGCTTGATTCCACACCACTTTCGGAGGAATATCCGCGCGCATGTCCACGACCGCTTCAGCGCCTGCCGCTCTGCCCGATGCTTCCGGCCACTACGGACAATTTGGCGGCATGTTCGTGCCCGAGACGCTGATGGCCCCTCTTCAGGAACTGGCCGCCGCGTATGAGTCGGCAAAAAATGATCCGGCCTTTCATGCCGAACTCGACGACCTCCTTCACCACTATGTCGGTCGCCCGACGCCGCTGTATTTCGCCGAGCGCTGGACGCAAAAATTGGGCGGTGCCAAAATTTATCTCAAGCGCGAAGACCTGCTCCACACCGGCGCGCACAAGATCAACAACGCCCTCGGGCAAATTCTCCTCGCCAAGCGGCTCGGCAAAAAACGCATCATCGCCGAGACCGGCGCGGGTCAACACGGCGTTGCTACCGCCACCGTCTGCGCGCGCTTTGGCATGGAATGCGTGGTCTACATGGGCGCCGTCGACATGGAACGCCAAGCACTCAATGTCGCACGCATGCGTCTGATGGGGGCCGAAGTTCGCGCGGTCACCGCCGGTCAGGCCACCCTTAAGGAAGCCGTCAACGAAGCCATGCGCGACTGGGTGGCGACGGTTGACCACACGCATTACATCATCGGCTCAGCGCTTGGATCGCATCCGTTTCCGATGATCGTGCGCGATTTTCATCGGGTGATCGGTGTCGAAGCCCGCCGTCAGATCCTCGAGCGCGAAGGCCGCTTGCCTGACATGCTCGTTGCCTGCGTCGGCGGCGGATCCAATGCGATCGGCATGTTTCACCCGTTCCTCGGCGATGAAAATGTCCGCATGGTCGGTGTCGAAGCCGGCGGTGACGGGATCATGCCCGAGCGTCATGCCGCGCGCTTCCAAGGCGGCAAGCTCGGTGTGCTGCAAGGCACCAAAACATGGCTGCTGGCGAATGCCGACGGGCAAATCGAACTCACCCATTCCGTATCGGCCGGACTTGATTATGCTGCGGTCGGCCCGGAGCACGCCTACCTGCAAAACATCGGCCGCGTCGAATACACCTACGCGACCGACGCCGAAGCTCTCGCCGCATTCAAGGAACTTGCCCACTGCGAAGGGATCATCCCCGCTCTCGAAAGCTCCCACGCGATCGCCTACATTTCCAAGATCGCACCAAGCCTGCCGTCGAATTCCATCATCATCGGCAACCTTTCCGGCCGCGGCGACAAGGATGTGGAACAGGCGTCAAAGTATCTTCTTTGAGAAGACGCAAGACTTCAAGAAACGAAAAAGGAAGT
This sequence comes from uncultured Luteolibacter sp., assembly GCA_964419815.1. Taxonomy (GTDB): domain Bacteria; phylum Verrucomicrobiota; class Verrucomicrobiia; order Verrucomicrobiales; family Akkermansiaceae; genus Luteolibacter. The sequence continues at coordinate 7,307 of CAYQRP010000002.1, forward strand.
GACTTCTTCAAAGGTCCGTCGGTTGATGAGTCTTTGAATCTGCTTTTTCATTGGCTGTTCAGAACATGGAGCGGGACGCTCCATGGACGGCCTGGAGCAAGATGCTCCAGCCACATAAATAAAACGGCTTCTTCTTTCTCTTACCCAATGACCACTGACTATTGACCGATGCCCCCATCTCTTCTGCGGCGCATCGTGAACATCAGCGTGCCAAAAAGCACCATCATCGCCGAACCGGGTTCAGGCACCACCGCCGTGCTCCAGGCGAGACCGAAGTACTCGCTGTTCACCGAATCGGTCGTATCGAAAACCATGTTTTCGTAATTCACCTTGATGCCGTAGCGACCGGCATCAAGCCAATCGAAGCGCAGCATCTCGGTGTTGTTGTAGGTCGACATCGAGTCGCCGATTTTTGAAACAAACTGGCCCGATCCATCGACCGACCAAACTTCGAGATCGAGATTGGAAAACGCCAGATCGCTGCCGGTGCTGGTGAGGTTGTCAAACTCTCGCACGGAGAACCAGTTGAGCGCAACGGTCAGCGAGACAGCCTGATTGAATGAAGAGGAAAAGACATACTCGAACGACTGACCAAGCCCGATGGTGGCCGCGTCCCAGCCATTTGCATTGATCATCCCACCGCCATCCAGAGCCAGCTCGCGCGTGCCTCCGTAATAGACATCGATGGCTTTATCCAGATTCATCAATCCCGCTCCAGCGACTGGATCCAGCGACTGAATGGTCACATTCATCGCATTCTGACCGTTGTCCCAACCTTGGGTCTTGGTTGCCGAGGCCATCAACACCGATTTCACCACCCGTGTGTCAAAGGCATCATCGTTGCCCACATGATTGAGAAACGGATCGGTTTTGGCCACATCCTTGAGCAACGCAATGCCGCCGGCAACCATCGGAGCCGCAAAGCTCGTGCCGTCACTGTTGAGGAAATACCGATCCGTTGGAGAAGGATCCTGAACAAATTGCGGCAAGCCTGCTCCGATACCGCCGCTGTCTCCAAGGTAGGCCGCAAGCGCCATGCTGACCCCTGGCGCAGCGATATCGACCGCGTTGCGAACACCGACATGCGTGATGCCAGTCACCGGATTGTAAAAATCGACTGCTCCGCGCGATGAGAACGAGGCAGGCTCATCGTAATTTGTTCCGCCGAGAGCCCCTACCGCGATGTTGTTAAAGCCCGATGCGGGCGAGCCGACCGTAGCGTTGCCTTCATTGCCGGCAGCAATCACGTGAGCGACCGAGGAGTTTTGCCGTGCAAGCGCATCCAAAGCCACCGATTCGACAGAATTGGATGCATCGTCCTGACCTCCCCAACTGCTGTTGATCACATCCGCTCTCGCGACTCCCGAGCCTTGAAAAAACGACCGATACACGCCGATGGTTGAGCTGTCTGATGTGGCAAAGCCGCCAACATTTGTGGTCGAGTAGGCGGTGGCAATCGCACCAGAAATCAGTGCCGCTTCGGGAGCCATTCCAAGCCCCACGTAGGTGTTGGTGCCGCCATTGGTTGGCAAGTAACCGCTCCCTGCAAGCACATGGCCGACCATGGTCGCGTGGAAGTCCAGTTCATTGGTCAGCCCTGGCTCAGTGCTGTTGAAATTGGTGACTCCATTCGTCGCATCCGGCGCGCGGACAAAAACCTCGTGACCTGCCCACACATGCCCAGCTTCGATGTTGGCAATCACCGTACTGGCACCGCGATAGCCCGCATTGAAAAAAATGTCCCAACCCACAACACTGTTCACAAAGTCCAGGTTGTTGAAGGCTCCATTCTCATAGACGCCGGAATAAATGAGGCTGACTGGTTCCTCAGCACTTCGCACCGCCACGGATGCCACGGCGAGGCAAAGTGTCGAGCAGATGATTGGCTTCATGCGGTTGAATCCAACTTATCAGCACTAATGTCGGGCACAATGGCTAAAGTCAGGCCACCTGCACCTGCTTGTCGACATCCTCACGGAGGTTTTCGATGATGAAATCCTGCCGTTCGGGCGTGTTTTTGCCCATGTAAAAGGCCAGAAGTTCCCTCACTCCCTTCCCTTCCTCGTACTCGACGGGGTCTAGGCGCATGTCGGGCCCGATCATGAATCCAAACTCGTCGGGTGAGATCTCCCCAAGGCCCTTGAAGCGGGTGATCTCCGAGTTCTTGCCCAATTTTTCGAGCGCTTTTTTGCGCTCATCCTCATCGTAGCAATAGATTGTTTCCTTCTTGTTGCGTACGCGGAAGAGCGGCGTTTGCAGAATGTGAAGATGCCCGTCGCGAATCAACTCAGGGAAAAACTGCAGGAAAAATGTCAGCAACAGCAAACGGATGTGCATGCCGTCGACATCGGCGTCGGTGGCGATCACCACACGGTTGTAACGCAGGTTTTCGATGCCTTCCTCGATGTCGAGCGCGGCCTGCAGCAATGCAAACTCCTCGTTTTCGTACACCACCTTACGCGGCAGACTGAAGGTATTGAGCGGCTTTCCTCGAAGCGAAAACACCGCCTGCGTTTCCACATCGCGGCTCTTGGTGATCGATCCCGAAGCGGAGTCACCCTCGGTGATGAAGATCGTCGATTCCAATCGGCGCTTGTGCTTGGTGTCGAGGTGCACCCGACAGTCGCGAAGTTTTTTGTTGTGCACCTTGGCCTGACGCGCCCGCTCGCGTGCGATTTTCTGCACGCCTTTGAGGTCCTTGCGCTCGCGCTCGGCAGAGAGGATGCGCTTTTGAATGGCTTCGGCGACCTGAGGATTTTTGTGAAGGTAATTGTCGAGGTGGGTCTTGAGGAAATTGCCGATGAAGGTCCGCAACGATTCGCCTTCGGGAACAATGGTGGTCGAACCGAGTTTGGTTTTCGTCTGGGATTCGAAAATCGGCTCGACGATGCGCACACTCACCGCCGCTTCGATACCCGCACGAATGTCCGCCGGATCGTATTGTTTTTTGTAAAAGCCGCGCACGACCTGTACCAATGCCTCGCGGAATGCAGCAAGGTGAGTGCCACCCTGCGAAGTGTTCTGGCCGTTGACGAAAGTGTAATACTCCTCGCTGCTTTCGGCGCTGTGCGTGAAGGCAATTTCGATGTCCTTGCCGACCAGATGAATCGGCGCATAAAGCGCCTCATGCTCCATTTCCTCGCGCAACAGATCCAGCAAACCGTCTTTGGCGCGGAATTTTTTACCATTGAAAACGACCGTCAGCGCCGGATTCAGATACGAATAATACCGGCACATTTTCTCAACGAAGGGCTCCTTGAATTTTGCCTTCGCAGGGAAAATCGTGCGATCGACTTCAAAGGCCAAACGCGTGCCGTTTTCCGACTCGTCACGGCGTGGGTTCTTCATGTCGACCGTCAGAGCGCCTTTCGAAAATTCGAGAGCTTTCGTTTGACCGTCGCGCCATGATTGGATTTCGAAAAAATCGGAGAGCGCATTCACCGCTTTGATACCGACTCCGTTGAGACCGACCGATTTCTTGAATGCCTCACTGTCGTACTTCGCACCGGTATTGATCTGTGCCGCGCAGTCGAAAAGTTTTCCCAGCGGAATCCCGCGCCCAAAGTCGCGCACCTCGACTCTACCCTGCTCGTCGATGTCGACGCGGATCTCCTTGCCGAAGCCCATGATGTGCTCGTCGATCGAGTTGTCGACCGCCTCCTTCAGCAGGATGTAAAGCCCGTCGTCAGCCGATGATCCGTCACCCAATTTGCCAATGTACATGCCCGGCCGCATGCGGATGTGCTCGCGCCAGTCCAAGGACTTGATGTCATCTTCGGTGTATTTTGCTGCCATGGGTGATGTTTAAGATGGGTTAAACGCTTTCCGATGGGCTGGCAAGTGCCGGATTGCATCAATCGGCCCTAGTGGGACTCCACATTGCCATTGCCAGCCCTGCGGGGCTTGAGCCAATTTCTCGAGCATATGGATCTGATCCACACCATTCTTGGGCCCGATCCGGCGACTGGCGTCACCGTCATTCTCATGCTCATCCTCATCGAGGGTATTCTGTCGGTCGACAACGCTGCAGTGCTGGCAACCATGGTGATGCGACTGCCCTCCGAGCAACGAGGAAAGGCGCTCAGATATGGGATCATCGGCGCCTACGTGTTTCGCGGAATCTGCCTCGCCCTTGCCTCGTGGCTGATCACAATCTGGTGGCTCGAACCGCTGGGTGGTTTGTATCTGATCTGGCTTTCGTGGAAACATTTCACGCGGCATGAATCGGTCGAGGAAGAAGGCGCTGAAGCGGTGGCCACCGAGGGAAATTGGCTCTATCGCCACACGCTGGGTCGACTCGGGCCATTTTGGTCGACCGTGGTTGCTGTCGAGGTGATGGACCTCGCATTCTCGATCGACAATGTGGTTGCCGCAGTCGCCTATGTGAAAAATTTCCCGATGCCCTCGAAACTGATTCTCGTCTGCATCGGAGTGTTTCTAGGAATCCTGACCATGCGTTTCGCCGCCCAGGGTTTCGTGAAATTGATGCACCACTTCCATTTTCTTGAAACCTGCGCCTTCATCGTCATCGGCATTCTTGGAATCAAACTGCTCCTCAGCATCCCGCGTCATTTCCTCGCCGAGGGCCATCTGGTGCATGATTTTCTCGCCAGCAAGTCCTTCGATCTGGGCACTTCGGTTCTGACCTTGATGATCTTTGCCGTGCCAGTCTGCACTCACCTTGTGCGCAACAAACGCGCCTCCTGAGAAGTGCCAGCCATTGACGCAGGTCCGCGCCCGACCTATGGCTTCGGCGTGAGCGATCTTGTTCTCGGCATCGATCTCGGCACCACCAACTCGGCAGTCGGCGTGGTCGACTCGGGCTTTCCCGTGCTTCTCGCAGACTCCGAAGGGCGTCGCATCACCCCAAGCGCGGTATGGATCGGTCGTAACGGAGAGATCGAGGTCGGCACCAAGGCCCTGCGTCGCAGAGCTGCAGAGCCAGACCGTGTCATTACCAGTATCAAACGACTGATCGGCCGTCGCATCGGCGAAATAGAGGACTCCTTTCCACACAAAATTGAAACAGGCAGCGGCGATGAACCTCGCGTTCTTGGTAAGACAGCGGTGGAAATCAGCGCGGAAATTCTCAAGGAACTCAAGCGCATCGCCGAGTGGCGCATGGAAACTACCATCACCAAAGCGGTGATCACCGTGCCCGCGTACTTCCATGACGCCCAACGCGCCGACACCAAACGCGCCGCCGAGTTGGCCGGACTCGAGGTCATCCGCATTCTCAACGAACCCACCGCCGCTGCTCTGTCATACGGACTCGACAAACTCGGCGATCGTTCAAGAGTTGCGGTTTACGATCTCGGCGGCGGCACCTTCGACCTCTCGATTCTTGAGATGCAGGAGGGCGTTTTCCAAGTGCTTGCCACCCATGGCGACACCCGCCTCGGCGGTGATGATCTGGATGCGCTGATCATCGGACATGTTCATCAAAGACTCGCACTCGAAAACATTTCCTCTGTCCAACGCGTGCGCCTGATGGAAGAGGCGGAGCGTGTGAAATGCCAGCTTTCGAGCGATGATGCGGCCACCTTCCGCCTGCCGTTTTTCGACGACCAGAGAAGCATCGAAGTGCCGATCCGTCGCGATGAGTTGGAAAACATCGCCGCACCATGGATCGCTCGCAGCATTCGTTGTTGCGCCAAGGCCCTTGCCGACGCGCAACTCGATCCTAAAGACCTTGATGCGGTCATCCTCGTTGGTGGCAGCACCCGCATGCCAGCGGTGCGCAATGCGGTGGAAAAATTTTTCGGCCGCAAGCCAGATGTCTCACAGCACCCCGACGAAGCCGTTGCACTGGGGGCCACCATCCAAGGCGGCATTCTTGGCGGTGCGCTCGGAAAAATGATTTTGCTCGATGTCACTCCGCTCAGCCTTGGCATCGAAACGCTTGGCGGGCTGATGAATGTGCTGATTCCGCGCAATACCACCATCCCCTGCAAGGCAGGCGAAACTTTCACCAACGCAGCGGATGGGCAATCCGTCATGAAACTTCGCGTGCTGCAAGGAGAACGAGAAATGGCCAATGACAACTGGGAACTTGGAAATTTCGACATCCGTTTTCAGCCCGCTCCCAAAGGCCGGGCCAGGGTCGGCGTGCAGTTCAAAATCGACGAAAACGGCATTCTCGAGGTCCTCGCGCGAGACATCGCCACCGGCGAGGATACGATCGTGACCTTGGGGAAAACCGCGGTCGATGTCGACGATGCGTCGGTGGAAGCGATGGTTGGCGAGTCGGTCGAGCACGCCTTCGAGGACATGGCGATGCGCGTCTTCACCGAAGCCAGGCTGAAAGCCGAGGAACTCATCCCCGCCGTGGAAGGCGCGCTCCAACAAGGCCTCGCCAATGATGAGGAAAGGTCCCAAATCGTTGAGGCCCTCAATGCCGTTCGCAGCGCGATGGAATCCGGCGCAGGCAATCCGCTCAAGGCGGCCGTGCAACGCCTCGACGCCGCCACCGAAGCCATGGCGGCACGAATCGTCGAAGATGCGATGATCAAGGCGCTCGAACGTCAGATGGACAGCGCTCAAAACCCGCTTGCATGAGTTCGGCGTGATTTGCAGATTGCAAACGAAACAAATACCCCGCCCCATGCCAGACGATTTCACGCACAATGCCAGCAACCGCTCTTCGTGGTATCATTGTGCGCGATGTGGGTCGTTGTTTCAATCTGCCACACATGTGGACAAAGATCGACGCTGCAGCGAATGCGGATTCAACCCCAACACGCCCGCTTCCGATCAAAACACGCAAAGCGTTCGATTCGCCAAATCGGTCAACCATCTGAAAGATGCCGCAGGCGCATCGCGTGGACAGATCCGCAAGTCGCTGAGCCGCAAAAAAACGACACCCGTCATGCTCAGACTAGTGATCATCTGGGCCATTGTGACAGGGCTTATCGTCTTTGCGGCAAAAACCATATGGCGCACGGGATCAGCCCCCAAACCTGTTCCTGTAAAATCCTCTGTCGATGTGGCATTGGAAAAAGAAAATCTCGCCCTTCTCAACAAGTCCATGGGCTCCTGCATGCAGACGATGCGGAATTTTCTTTTAGCGGGCCCGCCAGAGCAACGCAGCCAATATGTCATGAATCCAAGCAAGGCGGTGGCACGCATGACACGCCATCAGTTGATCGAAAATTTAACCGAGGTTCCGCCACCCGCATCTGACTCATCACAGTGGCAGGTTGTTAGCATGAATGGCGAAAAAGCCATCGAGACAACTTGGAGCGACAATGAAGGAAGACGCTTTGAAGCGATTTTCAGAAAAGAACGCGAAGAATGGCTCATCGATTGGGAACACTTTGCCAGATACAGCGACATGCCATTGGCGGTTTTCCTCAGTGGCAATGGCGACGCCGAAGGAGAATTCCGCTTGCTGGCGCGCGAGCGGCTTGCCGAGGAACGCAAAGACCTGCCAACCATCAGCATCATGTTTTATGCCCCCATTTTCGGCAGACCTTCGGAAACCGAAATGTCATCGCCGGAATTTCTCATCGAGAGAAACTCACCTGAGGGAGTCTTGCTGCAAGCTGCTTTTTCCGAACTCAAAAACAAAAAACGCCCATTCAATGCCAAGCTCGCCAACCACGATCCCGAGGGCATGATCCGCGTGCGCGTGAAAATCCGTCGTAGTGGCGAAGCGGATTCACGCGCATTCAAGATTGTCGAACTCAAGGCCTGCCATTGGTACTCCAGCGACCTGTCGGGACTCGATGTCGCAAGTGGTAGCGAGACAAAAAATCCGGACTAGGGCATCAAGGCCTCTTTCATCACAGACAGCGGTTCCGTACCGGGAAACCAATGCTGAAACGACAGCGCACCCTGATTCAGCAACATCGAAAGCCCGTTCGAAGTCCGGCATCCGATGCTCTTTGCCTCTGCGATCAGTGGCGTCACCGCAGGCTTGTAGATGGTGTCATAGACCAGATGATGTTTCATGAGGCACGCGACTGGTAGCACACAAGGATCCTCGGGTTTGAGCCCCACTGATGAGGTGTTCACGATGAGATCGCACTGATGAGTAAGATGAGTTAAACGCGGATCATCGAGACCGACGATGTCAATTTTTACACTGGGATCGATTGCATGGAGCTTGCCTTGCAGCGCTACGATCTTGTCGATGCTGCGGTTGACCAACACCAGATGACGCACACCACTCATGACGCATTGCGTGGCAAGCGCCTGCCCCGCCCCGCCTCCGGCACCAACAATGAGCACCTTGAGGTCTTCCAAACGCACAGAAAAATCATGCTCCACCGCCGCCACAAATCCCGGGCCATCGGTGTTGTAGCCAGTCAACCCCTGCGCATCAAATCGCACGGTGTTGACCGCTCCCAGGGCTTGGGCAAGCGGATCGATGTCATCGCAGGCCGCCATCGCGTCGAACTTGTGCGGCACGGTCACATTCGCGCCAATGAAGTCCAGAGCACGCATTCGAGAAAATGTTTCCGCAACCTGTCCAGGAGGCACCTCAATACGAATGTAGCGATAATTGATGCCACACGCGTCCAAGGCCGCTTGATGCATCCGCGGCGACGCCGAATGCGCGATCGGCCATCCGATCACTGCGAGACGCGCGGGCTTGTCGCATCCGGCGTCAAGAATGTCGCGACTTGAAAGATCGCCGATGGTGTAAACCTCTTTCATGCCAACTTCTGTTTGAAATCACGCACGCGTTTCACGCAACGTTGCTTGCCCAAAATGTTCAACACATCCGCCATGTCGGGACCCTGACCCCGACCCGTAAGGGCGACACGCAGTGGGAACATCATCTGACCCACCTTAGCACCGACGCCCGCCGCCGTCTCGGAGAGTTGAACCTTTGCCGCATCGGCAGACCATGCATCGATGCCATCAAATTGATCCGCAAGCTTGGCAAAAACCTCCACAACCATGGGATTTGATCCGGCTTTGGCCACGGCTTCGTCATCGTAAGAAAAATCATCCGAGAGCAGGAACTCCACCGCCTTGGGCACCTCCCCCAGCAGCCGCACCTTGTCCTTCACCGCTGCCATCACGGACTCGAAAGAATGGTCGATCGGCAAACCGGCCTGCTCGACAAAAGGTTTCGCCTCACGCGCAAAGCTTGAGGCATCGAGTTTCATCAAATGCTGCTGATTGACCCATTTGCACTTCTCAAGATCAAAGCGTGCCGGCGCGCGGTTGACCTGATCCAGCGAAAAGCGGCTCACCAATTCATCGAGGCTGAAAATTTCCTCATCATTTTTTGGCGACCAGCCGAGCATCGCGATGAAGTTCACCACAGCGGATGAAAGGAAACCCTGACGCGGATAATCCCCCACTGCCGCACCTTCATCGCGCTTGGACATCTTGGTGCCGTCGGGATTGAGGATCAGTGGAATGTGCGCGTATTTTGGCGCCTGCATTCCGAAAGCCTCGATCAACTGAAGATGCTTGGGTGTGTTCATCAGATGATCCTCGCCGCGGATCACATGGCTGATGCGCATCTCAAGGTCATCGACGACATTCACAAAGTGAAAGACATAACTTCCGTCCGAGCGCTTCACCACCATGTCGGGCGTGTTGGACTCATCGCGGTAATCGATCGTGACCTCGCCGCAAACAAGATCGTGCATGGTGATGGGACGACGCTCGAAACGAAACCTCCACGCGCCGTCGTCTTCATAGACGCGGCCGGCATCGACCAGTTTGGCAAACCAGCGATCGTAAATCTCACGACGCTCGCTTTGAAAATAGGGACCATAGCCGCCCCCAACCTGCGGACCCTCATCCCAATCGAGCCCGAGCCATTTCATGCCTCCAAAAATTGCCTCCTTGGCCTCATCGGTATTTCTCGCCTCGTCGGTATCCTCCACGCGCAGCACGAAAACGCCGCCGTGATGGCGGGCGAACAGCCAGTTGAAAAGCGCGGTGCGGGCACCGCCGACATGGAGGTATCCGGTGGGCGATGGCGCGAATCGGGTGCGAACGGACATGCGCATGATGTAAACGCCGCAAGCCGCCGCGTCCAGCAACGATGACCGGGCGAATTGGATGAATTGATTTCACCTGCGGATCAATCGCTTGCAGAAGGCCGCCGACACGTCTATCGGTGCCCGCGTGTCCCACACGGACCCAAGCACGGAGAAGCTGCTGCGGCAGGTTCTTCATCATCCCGATTTCCACTCACGCCTGGCCCCCATCGCCACCGGCGCGGGAAGCGTCGTGCTTGATCACTGCGCCAATGCCGCTCACGCATTTTTGTCATCGGTGATCTGCAAAGCGGTTCGCGAAACTCGCCAGTCAGGCGTTTGGCTGATCTCTGACCTTCCGCGTCAACGCGAGCGGATTGCGGCCGAAATGGAACTTTGGGGACTCGATGCACTGGTTTTGCCAGACGTCTCCATCGATCAAAATTCCGAAACCGCTCCCGATCCCGAATCGACCGCCGAGTGGTTCGCGATCCTTCACGCACTCACCCAACCCAAGCCTCCCATCGTGATTTGCGGAAGCGAGGCCTTTTCCCAAGCCTGCCCCTCTCCTGCCACACTGGCATCGGCACGCGTGATGTTGAGGATCGGCGGAAAACTTGATCCTGCGGCGTTTGCCAATTCGCTTGCACAACACCAATACGAACGAATGCCCACGGTTTCGGAACGTGGCCAGTTTGCCGTGCGCGGCGGTATCATCGACGTTTTTCCTTGGCAGGCGGTGATGCCACTGCGCGTTGAGTTTTTCGACGACGAAATCGAATCCATCCGCGAGTTCGACATCAACAGCCAGACATCGACCCGCAAGCTTGATGCCGCCGATATCGCGATTGGTGAAACATCATCCGATGCAACACTTGCCGCGTATCGCAAGCCCGATGATGTGGTGCTTTCGCTGGATGCCGATATCGACGATGCCACGGTATCGATCACCGAAGGCGCACAATCCAATGAAGGCGAGGAGGACTTTAGCCTAGCTGTTTACCCCAGTCCGCTGGGCGTGTTCGAGGCAGGCGATTTCATCTTGGATGAAATTCGACGCGAGCAATTCTTCCGACAACTGAACGAGTGGCGGCGGGAAAACTGGACCGTGGCCATGGTCTTTGCCAATCGGGGCGAACAGGAACGCTTTGAGGAACTCTCGGGCAAGGAGCTTGACCGCGACCTTGGTGTGCTGCCCCTCCGCGGCGAACTGATGGCAGGATTTACGCTGCCATTTGCGCGAGTGGCGGTGCTTTCATCTTCCGAACTTTTTGGCCGCTATCGCAGTGCCACTGCAAAACGGCGATCGATACTCGATCACACTCGTCACATCACGGCGCAGGGATCGGTTGAAGAAATGAGTGATGGCGATCTGGTCGTTCACTATGAATACGGCATCGCCCGTTTCCGTGGCATCGTTCAAAACGACGACTGCGAGGAAATGCTTCTTGAGTACCGCGATGGAGCGGTGCTGGGAGTTCCGCTCGAGCAATCTTATCTGGTAGGCAAGTATGTCGGACTTGGCGGACGCACGCCGGAGCTCAACAAACTCGGAAGTGCCGCGTGGAAATCCGCACGCAAAGCCGCCGAAAAATCCATCCTCGACTATGCCGCCAAACTTCTGCGGGTGCAGGCCGAACGCAATCACGAACCGGGATACGCACACCCGCCCGACACCCGCTGGATGTGGGAATTCGAGCGCTCTTTCCACCACGTCGAGACAAGCGACCAACGCCGTGCGATCGAAGAGACAAAACGCGATTTGGAAGCAAGCCGTCCGATGGACCGCCTGATCTGCGGAGATGTCGGGTTTGGAAAAACTGAGGTTGCGATTCGCGCTGCCTTCAAAACCATCACAAGCGGCAAGCAAGCGGCCATCCTCGTACCCACCACCGTGCTCGCCGAACAACATTGGCGCACCTTTCGCGAGCGCATGTCGGACTATCCGCTGCGCATCGACTTGCTCAACCGATTCCGTTCGCCCGCGGAAATACGAGACACCATTGCCGGCATTGCCGATGGCTCGGTGGACCTTGTGATCGGCACCCATCGACTTGTTTCAGGCGATGTGCAATTCAAGAACCTCGGACTTGTTGTGATCGATGAAGAGCAACGCTTCGGTGTCGCTCACAAGGAGAAATTCAAACAGCTATTTCGTCAGGTCGATGTGCTCACCCTTTCTGCCACGCCCATACCGCGCACGCTTTACATGGCGCTGATGGGTGCCCGCGACATGTCCACCATCGAAACTCCCCCACCCAACCGCGTGCCGGTCGCCACATCGATCAGCCCCTACGACGAACGCATCATCCGCGATGCGATTCGCCGCGAAATGAAACGCGGCGGTCAAACATTTTTCCTGCACAACCGCGTCAAGACCATCGAAAACATGCGCGAGCGCATCGCGGCGCTCGTGCCCGAGGCGCGCATCCTCGTCGGCCACGGTCAGATGGACAAAGACGAGCTCGAGCAGGTCATGCGCACCTTTGTGAAGGGCGAAGCCGATGTGTTGCTCGCCACCACCATCATCGAGACCGGCATCGACATACCCAATGCGAACACCATCATCATCGACCGCGCCGACCGCTTTGGTCTCGCCGACCTCTACCAGCTGCGCGGACGCGTCGGCCGAGCAGGCGAAAAGGCTCATGCGATTCTGCTGCTGCCCCGCGACATGATCACCGCCGGCGACGCCCGCAAACGCATCCACGCGATCAAGGAGCACACCGCACTTGGATCGGGATTCAAAATCGCCATGCGCGATCTCGAAATTCGCGGTGCGGGAAATCTCCTCGGCACGAAACAATCAGGTCACATTTCACAAATTGGTTTTGATCTCTACTGCCAACTTCTCAAGCAGTCGGTCGAAAGACTCAAGGGACGCAAAGTCGGCAGCGTTACACCGCCGGGCTTCAAGGCGGATTTTGTTGTCGGCACCGAAGCCGCATGGCTTAGGCGCGATCAAAATCATGCCACTGATTCGATCCCCGCCTTTCTGCCAGGCACTTGGCTCGATGATTCACGCCTGCGTCTCAAAGCCTACCGCGAACTCTCGGGTGCGGTCAGCATCAAGGCCATCGACGCACTCGAGTCGGCATGGTGCGACCGCTTCGGCCGCCTGCCTGGGCCGGTCGAAAACTTGCTGACCATTGCCCGAATCAAGGCCTTGGCCGCTGCCAACGACATCCAATCGGTCGAAATCCAAGGTCAGCGGCTCATGCTTTATCGCAACGGTGCCTACATTCTGCTGGCCGAAAGGCGTTTCCCGCGGCTCGAAACCTTCAAGCCCGAAGCTCGGCTCATGGAAGCCCTCGAGCTGCTGCGCACGATGTAGCCATCCATGGTTTTTTCCGACTACGCAAAGAAATCCTAATTTCTGAGGGATTTGGCATCCCCCATCCTTGACGCCAAGCCGCTTCACCCCTAAATACTCGCGCCGTGCGAAGCATTATATTCCTTTTCGTTGTCGCAGCCGCAACGCCGTGTCTTCCAGGTCAAACATGGGAGCGCGAGGACATCGGGTTCGATAGCATTCAAAGCAGGGCAAGAGATCTTGCCAACAGTCCCTACACGCCGCCCAACCGCGACTCGTTGCCGGCATGGATGAACGACCTGACCTACGATCAGTATCGCGACATTCGATTCAACCCGAATCAAGCTCTTTGGGCCGCCGAAAACCTGCCCTTTCGCGCGATGTTTTTTCACCCCGGCTATCTCTATCGAGAGCCGGTGACGCTGAACGAATTCACCAGCAGTCACCAGCAGCGCATTCGTCTTGCCGAGGCGTTCTTCAATTACGGGCCGCTCATCCAAAAACATGGCGAGCTGCCGGCCGACGGTGGATTCGCTGGATTCCGACTCCACACGCAGCTCAACAAACCCGATTACTTTGACGAGCTCATCGTTTTCCAAGGCGCCAGTTATTGGCGTGCGCTTGGACGCAACCAACGTTGGGGCATCTCATCGCGCGGCATCGCGGTCGACACCGGCGCTGAAGGAGTCACCGAAGAGTTTCCAAACTTCCGCGAATTCTGGTTGCGCAAACCCCAACCGGGCGAAACCCAGGCCCGCCTCTACGCGCTGCTCGACGGGCCATCCTACACGGGTGCCTATGCTTTCAAAATCCACCCCGGCAATGACACCATCGTCGAAGTTCGCGCCGTAATCTTTGCCCGCCGCGCTGTCCAACGCCTTGGCATCGCGCCGATGTCGAGCATGTTCTGGTTCGGCGAAAACTCACGCCGTCGCTTCGATGATTTCCGCCCGGAGGTGCATGACACCGACGGACTCGCCATCCGCATGGGAACGGGCGAACGCATTTGGCGACCGATCTGCAACGACTCGGGCCGTTTGGAATTCAGCTTCTTCAGCATGGACAAATGCGACGGCTTCGGGCTGCTCCAGCGTGACCGACGCTTCAACGCCTATGAGGACGACGAGGCCGCCTATCACTTGCGTCCCTCGCTGTGGATCGAACCAACATCCGATTGGGGACCCGGCCGCGTGATGCTGATGGAAATTCCGACCACCAACGAACTGGCCGACAACACGGTCGCCATGTGGGAACCCGCTCGCATGCCGCAAGCCGGCGACCGTATCGAATTTTCCTATCGTCAACACTGGACCATGGATCCTGATCCGTCACAGGCGATCGGCCATGTGGTCGCCACCCGCACTGGCATCCACGATTGGCAACCCGGCCAGCGCACCATCATTGTGGAATTCAAAGGCACCAACCTCGAACCAAGCGGCGAAACTCAGCTCACGCCACAAATCGAAGCGATCGGCGACAATTCTGGGAAGGTCGCCATCCAAGGCATCAACCTCCAAAAAATTCCCGAGGACCGCTGGCGCCTCGCGTTCCAAGTCGCTCCCACAGCCGAGGGATCCAAGCTATCGGATATCGGCCCGATCGAGCTTCGTTGCTGCCTGAAGCGTGGTGACGATTACCTCACCGAAACATGGGTCCATCGAATCAACCCCTAGACCGCCTGCCGCCACTCGGTGAGCAGGAACTCGTCGAATGGGAGGAGGCCTACACTGCGGTTGAGGCCTACCTGCAAGCACTTCGCCTGCGCAATCGCTTGCTCGTGGCCGAACTCGTTCGCGGCATCCTTTTGCGTGCATCGGAAAGACGCGCCAATGAACCGAACAAGCCGGTTCGCATTCTCGCGATGGAGGAGGCTCTTACCGAAATTGCCGACTGGACTCAGGACGTGCTCGATGTGCCACTCGAAAACCGCCGGCTCGCCGCTCGCGGTCGCCTTGCCCTCCTCCTCGCCGGCATGCCCGACAAATGGCAGGGCGTTTTCCTTACCCCTCCTCCGTGGCCGTCCGCCTTTGTCGAGGCGATGAAAAAATCTTATCTTGAGGCCGGACCCCGCTTCGCCAACCTCACCATGGTTCCCAAGCCGCTTGAGCTCAACGCCATTGGCAGCGGCGCGGCCCAGTGGTGGCAAACGATGGATCGCAAACCGATCGTTCGGCTGATGTTCACCGCCCTGCTGCTCGCGCTTCTCGCGCTGACCGCATGGTTCTTTCTTCTCGACTGATGGAACCCGACGCCTCCAAATCACCCACTCTGGACCAAGCGTTCTTCAGCTCGAAAACCGCTCGCATCCGGCGTGTGATCTTCTTCGGTTGCGTGCTTTTCTTCAACATTGCCGCCAGCCTTTGGCTCGCCGACCTCTTCTGGCGCATGGGCCTGCAAAAAGCCCACTTTCCTCTGCTGGCCATCTTCATCCTGCTCAACGGCCTTCTCACGCTTGGCTCGTTTCATGCGATCTTCGGTGCGATCGACATGTTGCGTGGCATGCGACGTGCCGCGCGCATCACGAAAATTGCCGATGGTCGTAGCGGACCTCTGGCCAAACGCCACGCGGTGGTCATGCCGGTCTACAACGAGGACAGCACCCGCACCTGCGCGCGCATCGAAGCGATCTACCGCTCCATCGAAGCCACCGGACACCTCGACTCGTTTGATTTCTTCATCCTCAGCGACACGCGCGATCTCGACCTATGGGTGATGGAGGAAACGGCCTGGACCAACCTTTGCCGCAAACTCGGTGGATTCGGACGCATCTACTACAGACGTCGTAAAACCAATGAAAACCGCAAGGCTGGCAACATCGGCGACTTTGTCCGCACGTGGGGCGGTGGCTATGAGGCCATGCTGGTGCTTGATGCGGACAGCCTCATGGACGGCGCGGACATCGTCAAAATGGCCCGCATCATGGAGGCCTACCCGCGTCTTGGCATTCTCCAGACGCCACCCAAACTCATCCGAGGATCCTCGGTTTTCACGCGACTCCAACAATTTGCCATGCGACTCTACGGGCCGCTGTTCATTCGCGGCCTCAACTTCTGGCAACTCGGCGGCGGAAGTTACTGGGGGCACAATGCGCTGATCCGTCTCAAGCCCTTTTCCGAGTTCTGCGAACTTCCCGCGCTTCCAGGGCGCGAACCCTTCGGCGGACGCATTCTCAGTCACGATTTTGTCGAAGCGGCACTCATGGTTGCCGAAGGTTGGGAAGTCTGGCTCGCCTGGGACATCGAGGGGACTTACGAGGAAGCGCCACCGACTCTTGTCGACCACCTGATCCGCGACCGCCGCTGGTGCCAAGGAAACCTTCAGCACCTTTGGCTTATCTTCGCCCGCAAGCTTCCGTTCACGGTGCGCATGCACCTCTTCATGGGCATCATGGCTTACCTCGGCAGTCCGCTTTGGTTCCTTTTCCTCGTTCTCGGTACTTGGGTCGCATGGGATCGCACCAACAGTGAGCTGAGCCGCCTGCCCTTCGAAAGTTATGTCGATCGCTTCTTTGGTTTCAACGGCATCGAACAAAGCATCATACTCACCTGCTTCATTTTCACCCTGCTCTTTCTTCCGAAAATCCTCTCCATGCTGCGCGCTATCTTCGTGCCGCAAATCCGCAAGTCCTTTGGTGGCAGTATTCGGATCATGACAGGCGTCGCACTCGAATCCTTCGTATCGATCCTACTCGCACCGTGCATGATGGCCGCTCACACGCTGATGGTCATTGGCATCTTGTTGGGCCGTGCCGTTGGGTGGGGCAACCAAAACCGTGAAACCGACGGCACTTCTTGGGGCGATGCAATTCGCTTTCATCTGTTTCCCACGATTCTTGGCCTCGTTTGGACTGCCGTCGCGCTGAGCATCGACCTCACCTTCACGGCATGGATTTCTCCCATTCTGCTAGGGCTTGTGCTATCGGCACCGGTTTCGGTTTGGACCAGCCGAGTGCGTTACGGACTCAAGCTCGCCAAATACGGCATACTCAGCACACCAGAAGAAAGGGATCCGCCAAGCGTGATGAAGCTCGCCCAGAAAGCAAGCGGCGCTGTCGACGCCGTGCTCGATGCAGCCAATGACGATCGCCACGGAGTCATCGCCGCAGTGGTCGATCCCTATGTGAATGGTGTCCATGTATCGTTGCTTGAAAACGTCGAGCTGGGGCCAGATGAAGAAGCACTCGCCGAACGATGCCTTGTCATGGGCCCGGGAGAGCTCAGCAAAAACGAACTCTCCGAGCTTCTCTATCTCGGATCTGCCATGCTTTTCATGCACCGCGCGGTTTGGCTTCGCCCGTCCGACAGCATTCATCCGATCTGGACGCAAGCGGTTCAAAGCTACCGTCGTCGACTATACCAAACCACCGACGCAGCCTGATTCCCTCCATGCCTCAAGCTACTCCGTCACTGGAATCACTCGCCGAAAAAGCGTCCGCGGGGCTTCTGAAAAATTTTCATGTCAAAGCCGACATCATCACCGCCGCACCCGGCCGCGTGAACCTCATCGGCGAACACATCGACTACTGCGACGGTTTCGTTCTGCCCTTTGCCATCGATCGCTACCTCGTGATCGCAGGCACACGGAACGGCAGCTCATCGGTACGGATCGGAACCGACATCGACCATGAAATTGCCAGCATCGATGTCTCTAAACCGGTCGAAAAAGGGCAACCGAAATGGAGCAACTACCTTCGCGGCGTGATTCGCGGATTCCAAAATCTCGGACATGAGATTCCAGGATTCGATGCCTTTCTGGTCTCATCAGTGCCCGGCGGCGCAGGCCTCTCCTCATCCGCCGCCTTGGAGTGTGCCACCGCCACATTTATCGAAGGCCTTCTCGGCGTAAAAATTGGCACCCGCGAAAAAGCGCTGCTCTGCCAAAAAGCCGAACACGACTTCGCGCATGTGCCTTGTGGCATCATGGATCAGTTCGCCTCGGCCTTCGGTGCCAAGGACCACCTCGTGCTCATCGATTGCATGACGCAGCAAACTCGGCTCGTGCCATTCGATAATCCAGATCTCACTGTCCTGATATCCAATACGACGGTGCATCACGAGCTGTCGGATGGTGGCTATGCGCTGCGCCGCAAGCACACCGAAGACGCTCTCAAGATCATCGGCAAGAGTTCGTGGCGCGAGGTCACCATGAGCGATGTCGATGATCATTGGAAAAAGCTCGGCGATCCGGTCGACCGCCGCGCTAGGCATGTCGTGAGTGAAATCGCCCGTACGATGGAAGCCGCAGACGCGCTCATCTCCGGCGATTTTGAAAAACTTGGCTCTCTGATGTACGCATCGCATGCGTCTCTGCGCGATGACTTTGAGGTCTCATGCAAGGAACTCGACGTCCTGGTCGATTGCGCCGCAAGCATCGGCCGCAAAGGCGGCGTCATTGGCGCGCGCATGACCGGTGGCGGCTTCGGAGGATCAACAGTCACCCTCTGCGAATCCGCCAAATCCAACGAAATCGCCAACAAACTTGCCGCCGAATATCGCGACAAAACCGGCCTCAATGCCGAAATTTTCGCCTCGCGACCTGCCGCAGGCGCACATAGGATCCGTTGAATCCATCTCTGAATGTCCTCATCGCTTCACATCCTCTTCGTCTGCACCGGCAACACCTGTCGCAGCCCGATGGCCGAAGGCCTGTTTCGCAAAGCCATCGAAGGTCGCGACGATCTCTCCACCAGCTCCGCCGGTGTCGCAGCCTCAAAGGGCTCACCCGCCAGTCGCGAAACTCTGAAAGCGCTCAAAAAGCGCGGCGTTCAACTTGATGATTTCGCCAGCCGCCCGGTGACAGAAAAGATCCTCGAGACCGCGACCCATGTCTTCGCGATGACCGAAGGCCACCTCGCCGCACTCGAAAACCGCTTTCCTGCTCACAGCGACAAGTTTTTCCTCATCCGCGAGTTTTCAGGCATCACCGACAAACGTCAGGGCCTTGATGTGCCAGACCCGATCGGCATGGGCCCCGCCGCCTACGAGGAAGTTGCCAAGGTGCTTGAAACCGCGATTCCGTCGATCATCTCATATCTCGACTCGACCAAGCGCTCTTGATTTAGTGCTGGCAAAAAAATTGTTCAGACCATGCCGAGCTTCATGCGGCCCTCTTCGGAAATCATTTCCTGATTCCAGGCCGGATCCCAAACCAGTTCGACCCGAGCCTCATCGACGCCATCGATGGTCATGATTTTCGCCTGCGCATCCGCTGCAATGACCGGACCCATGCCACAGCCCGGAGCGGTCAGCGTCATCTTCACCGAAACCACGGTCTTGTCGTCTTCCTTGTCGACGCTGCAATCGTAGACCAGTCCAAGATTGACGATGTCCACCGGGATCTCAGGATCGTAGACACCCTTGAGCTGACCCCACACCTGCTCTTCGATCGGCGCATCTTTCAAGCGCTCGGCCTCTTCCTGCTTTTTCTTTTCCTCCGTCATGTCGATGCCTAGCGCATCGGCATCCTGTGAGGAAATTCGCGCCAAACCCTGACTGGTTGCGACCGTGAAAGTGCCACCGAGTTTCTGCGTGATGTAGACTTCGGTACCGGCAGGCAGCGTAAGAGCGTCACCGCTCGGAATCTGAATCGCCGCGACTTCGCGCGTAAGGTTGATCTTGTCGTGCATGCGCGGAGTAAAAACCATCATCCCCACGGGCGCAAGGAGTGACTTGCAGGCTGATGAATGCCTGACCGCAAGGATCGGGAAAATGACCGCCGAATCGCCGAAATTTTCTTCCTCATCGCGATCACTCTGCTTGATTGGGGCATGCGATCGCTCCGCGTCACCCTCGGCATCCTGTTTGCCCTTTCCGCTCCTTCACTGCTCTTGGCCGCTGGCAAGGCGGACAACAAGGCCAGCCTTTCCTTTCACATCGAGACGGAAGCCAGCGACAACCCGAAGATGATCTTCCCCCACACGCTCAATGATGGGCAAACCCGCTATTTCCGCAGACTACCCGAGGTCAGCACCAAGGATGTCGTCTCATACAGTCCATTTCCCTCCGACACCGGCGATGGCTACGGAGCGGTCTTTCGCCTCAAGGAAAGCGCCGCGAAACGCTTCTCGGCCCTGACCAACATCAACCAAGGCAAGTGGCTCGTTGCTCAAGTAAATGGCCGCCTCGTCGATGCGGTTTTCATCGACCAACCGATCAACGATGGTCTGCTGGTCGTATGGAAAGGCATCACACTCGCCGACCTATCGATATTCGACAAGTCGACCAAACGCAGTGGCGAAGAAAACAAAAAAGACTGAGCCCACCGTCACCGCATGATCCGCATCTTGCTCTGCTCAATCGCATTCTCCTGTGCGCTCAACGCCGCACAGGATCTGCGTCTTCCAACAGAAAACCATCACCTTTTCAGCAATGAGCCAGAGCGGTTCTACATGCATGTGGACCGCATCTTCGAGGGGCAAACTTCGAAACCATGGCAGGGCGGATCCTTCGGTTTTGTGCGCAACGCTTTCCGCTTTGAAAACGAGGTGCTGCTCACCAAATTCCACGAAGGCATCGACATCGCACCGATCAAACGCGATCGCTCGGGCAATCCGCTCGACCTGATCACCAGCATCTCGGCCGGACGCGTCGTCCACGTCAGCCCGATCGCTTCACGCAGCAACTACGGCAAGTATGTCGTCGTCGAACACGATTGGGAAAACACCGCCGTCTATTCCCTCTACGCCCACCTTGCGGAAATCACCTGCCAACCAGGTGACAGCGTCAAAGCGGGCTCAGTGCTCGGACGCATGGGCTACACCGGCGCGGGCATCGACCGCGTCCGAGCCCACCTCCATCTCGAACTCGCCATGCTCATGAGTCCGCGCTATCAGGACTGGCATACCCATTACAACCGCGGGCTCAACACGCAGGGAAACTTCAACGGCATGAACCTCGTCGGCACCGATGTTGCGCGCTTCTTTCAAGAACATCGAAAAAATCCCGAAATACGCTTCAGCGAATTCGTCACCAATACACCAGGTTACTTCAAAGTCACCACACCCATCAAAGGCACACCCGAATTCGTAAAACGATACCCGTGGATCCTAAAAGGCAACGCCGACCATCAAAAATCCTGGGAAATCACCTTCAGCGCTACCGGTCAACCGATCAGCTTCACTCCCAGCAGCCGTGATGTCAGCGCGCCGATTGTCACCTCGGTCAAACCCTCCGCCAAACCCCACCGTTACCTGACGCGAAATCTCATCACCGGCATTGGCAATCAAGCCAACCTCACTCCACAAGGCCTCCAACTCGTCGCGCTGATTACCAATCAATTTCCCACCGCGCCACCGGAAAAAAAGCCAAACTAATACGCCCGATAACACACTCAACAACCACCCATCATGAACGACAGCATCCTCGCCAAACTCCACTCCATGGGCCTCGCACTTCCCGAAGTCCCCACACCGGTCGCCGCCTATGTGAACTTTGTGCGCTCGGGCAATTTGATCTTTCTTTCTGGCGGACTCCCCATCGACGGCACCCGCAAAATCATCGGCAAAGTCCCCACACAGGTCAGCATCGATGAAGCAAAGGACGCCGCACGCATGATCATGCTGAACCGCCTCGCAGTGATCCGTGAAGCCATTGGTTCACTCGACAAAATCAAACAAATTGTCGCGCTCAACGGCTTTGTGAATTCAGAGGCTGATTTCTACGAGCACCCGCAAGTCATCAACGGAGCATCGGAATTTCTCGTCGAGTTGTTTGGTGACAAAGGCAAGCACTCGCGTACCGCTTTGGGCGCCGCCGCTCTCCCCCTCAATGTCGCCGTCGAGATCAACCTCATCGTGGAAGTGGAAGGTTAGGAAAGAGTGAATCGTTATTTGTTAAAAGTTATTGGTAAAAGAAGTAGTGACAAATTTATCCATTCTCCAATAACCCATAACTCATCTTTTCCTCCCCCATCGCGTAAGGAATTAGAAATTGGCGCGCTGACTTAATCCGTTGTCCTTTGAGGCGTGCGGCTTTCAGTCAGAATCGGAATCG
>CAYQRP010000002.1:29656-32256 GCA_964419815.1 uncultured Luteolibacter sp.
CTGACTTAATCCGTTGTCCTTTGAGGCGTGCGGCTTTCAGTCAGAATCGGAATCGCCAGCTGTTTTACATTGGCAGCATCTTTTGCGGAAATATCCGCTGATGCGGTTGATTTTTCCCACCAATGGACGCGTGAGCAAAAAGCGGCTGCAGTGAACCTCGGCATCGCGGCCGCCATCACTGGGTACGGCTTTGCCCAATGGGGCTGGGGTGAGAGCTCATTTGCTTACAATAGCGAAGGCTGGTTCGAATCCGACACCGAGTCCGGCGGTGCCGACAAGTTGGGTCACGCTTATACCGGTGCGGTCATCACCGCCATCACCGCATCGCTTTATCACGGATGGGGCTACAAAAATGACGATGCGGCACTCCTCGGCGCCTGCAGCGGCATGCTCGCCACTACGCTCATCGAAATCGGCGACGGCTTTTCAGAGGAACACGGATTCAGCTGGGAAGATCAGGCCTTTAACCTTGCTGGCGTAGGGCTTGAATACCTGCGCCTCCGCTTTCCCGAATTCGGTCAACGCGTGCAGTTCCGATGGGAATATTTTCCTTCGGCAAAGGTGCGCAATGGCGAAGAAATGGATATCTTCACCGACTACGAGGGATCACGCTGGATGTTGGCATTTCCGCTCAAAGCATGGATGCGCGAGCGGTCATGGCTCGACTGGGTCGATCTGCTCGTCGGCTACGGAACCCGCGATTTCGAAGATCGTCAGGGGCGATTCTCCGATCGCGGAGAGCGCCACCCATTCATTGGCATCGGCATCCACATTCCACTCGCCAAAGAACACCTCCACATCGGTGGATCCGATCGCTTCTTTGATTACTTTCAAGTTCCGGGAACCGCCATTCCGCTGCCTCCCTAGCTTGCTCGCCTGGAAGTCCGAACGTTTGTCGATGTTTCAAAACTATCGATACTGGCGCGTCACTCGCGTGGTGATGCCCGTGAAAATCTCCCAAGCAATCGTGCCCGCTTTTTCGGCAATATCGGACACCGGAATCTTCGAGCCGAAAAGCTCAACCTCGTCACCCTCTTTGACCTCAGGCGCGTTGGTCACATCGATCATGATCTGATCCATCGTCACTCTTCCAAGAATCGGACAACGCGAATCACCCACAAAAACCTCCGCACCCTTTCCCGACAAATGACGCGGGTAACCATCGCCATAGCCAATCCCCACCGTGGCGACCTTCATCGCCTTTGGTGTCACGAAATCACGCCCGTAGGAAATTCCATGGCCCGCCGGCAACCAGCGCGCCAGCGTCACGCGCGACTTGAGAGTCATCACGGTTGAGAGCTTTGCCTGATGCGCGGCCAAAGGCGACACGCCGTAAAGCATCAGCCCTGGGCGCGTGAGATTGCAGAGATCGCTGTCATAACCAAGCAAGCCCGCGCTGTTGAGAAGGTGTCGCCACCTGAAGCGTTGTTCACCGCCAAGCGATTCAATCAAATTTCGAAAATCATCAATCTGTCGACGCGTAAACACAGGATCCTCGTCCGCTGAAGGCAAATGCGAACCGATTCCCTCGATTTCGAGATGCTTCATTCTTTCCAGCACAGGCATGATTTCCGCCAACTCTTGGATCAGGAATCCGCCTCGACCCATGCCAGAATCAATTGCCAAATGCGCCTTCAGTTTTCGTCCCAATGCGCCGGCGAGCTGATTCAGATGACTCGCCTCTTCGACCGTCGACAAACACGGTGTCCAGTCGCGGGCGACAATTTCCTCGCGCTCATCGCCGCAAGTGGCACCCAGCAAATAAATCCTCGCGTCAATGCCCGCATCGCAAATCCTTCGCGCCTCACCAACATTCGCCACCCCTAAAAATGCCACCTCCTCCTCAGCAAAAACTTTTGCCACCTTTTCCAATCCATGACCATAGGCAGAGGCCTTGACCACCGCCATTACTTCGGCGCCGCCACTTTGCCTCGCAACCGTGAGATTGCGGCGCAATGCGGACAAATCAATCTCCGCCCATGCCCGTGGCGGGGATACAGGAAATTCGTTGATCACGGGCAAAGCCTATCCAATGAGCCAGCGCTTGCAAGATCATGGCCAAAAATGGCGAGCCGAATTTCAGCTTTGAAGTCCCTCAAACAATTCGCGGGAATCAATTCCGCTGCCGGTCTCCACCACCAGCCACTGACGGTCATAATTCAGCCTCAATGTTGCCAAATGTCGATGCGGCCACTGGTTGGGATCGATCATCGAAAGCGCCCTTCGCCCGCCCATGTCATACAAATGATATACCCCGCCCACCACGGGCTCAAAGCGTATCTCCGCTTCGTACACGAGCTTGTTCCAGTTGTAGTGATCGATTGCCTTGAGATAGTCCTCGCGAATTTCGGTCAGCTTTTGCTGCAAATCCCGCTCAACCTCCGAAATGCCACGCGTTTTGAAAGAAGTCAGATCATTTGGCACGATGGGCGGACTCAAGGTCGACACCGGATATGGCAAAAATGCCGCCGCAGGCTTGCCGCTCAGTTCGGGGATTAGCCCCTTGTTTTCCGTTTCCGTCGACATGCTTATGGCCTTGTCATCATCCATCCTCGCGCAATGGGCAATAAAAAAACCGGGAGGGCGCCCTCCCGGTTTTG
>CAYQRP010000003.1:0-1210 GCA_964419815.1 uncultured Luteolibacter sp.
GCAGGCTGCCGAAGGTTATCATGCCGAAACCGACGATCTTGTGGGCGAGCGGATGGTGCTGAACATGGGTCCTTCGCATCCGGCCACGCACGGGGTTCTGCGCCTGGTGCTCGAACTGGACGGCGAGATCATCGCCAAGGCAGATCCCGATGTGGGTTTTCTTCATCGCGGCGATGAGAAGATCGCCGAAAACATGCACTACAACCAGTTTGTGCCGTACACCGACCGACTGGATTACCTCGCGCCGCTGGCGAACAATGTCGCATACGCCCTGGCGGTGGAAAAACTCATGGGATGGACGCTGCCGCCGCGGGGTCAGGCCCTCCGCGTGTTGTGTTGCGAGCTGGCCCGCATTTCCTCGCACATGCTGGGGATCGGCGTCTGCGCGATGGATGTCGGCGCGATGACGGTTTTCCTCTACACCTTCACCGAGCGGGAAAAGGTCTATAACCTTTGCGAACAACTTACCGGTGCGCGTTTCACGACCTCCTACACGAGGGTTGGAGGTCAGGTGCGCGACATGCCAGCAGGCTTCGAAGCCTCCGTACGCAAGTTTCTCGACGAGTGTGAGATCACGATCGGTGAAGTTTCCAAATTGCTCGACCGCAACAAGATCTTCCTCGATCGAATGGTCGACATTGGCGTGATCACCAAGGAATCCGCGATCGCCTGGGGCATGACCGGACCCAATCTGCGGGCTTCGGGCGTGGCGCGCGATTTGCGCAAGGACAATCCTTACCTTGGCTACGAAAACTACGATTTCGACATTCCGGTCATGGATGAGGGCGACTGTCATGCCCGCTACCTCGTGCGCATGGAGGAAATGCGTCAGTCGATCCGCATCTGCCGTCAGGTGCTCGACCGCATGCCCGACGGACCGGTGAATCTGGCCGACAGCAAGAGCATGCTTCCCGATAAGGAGCGAGTGATGATGTCGATGGAGGAATTGATCCATCACTTCATTGTTTCCACGCAGGGCATCGATGCTCCGGCCGGCGAGGTTTATTTCGGAGCGGAAAACCCCAAGGGTGAACTCGGTTTTTACATTCACTCGAAGGGTGGGGGAGTTCCCTACCGCCTCAAGATCCGCAGCCCCTCGTTCTGCAATCTTTCGATCGTTTCAAAACTTTTGCCGGGTCACATGGTCTCCGACATTCCGGCGATCCTCGGTTCGCTCGATTTCGTCATGGGCGAATGCGATCGCTGATGA
>CAYQRP010000003.1:1310-29247 GCA_964419815.1 uncultured Luteolibacter sp.
GAATCCGTAGCTTCGCACGAAACCCCGGGCGCGAAATTTTTTCCGCCCTTTGCGGTCACGCCTGAGCTTGAGGCCGAGGCCGACGAGAGAATTTCGCACTACGCCGCAAGCAAGCGCTCGGCGACGCTGCCATTGCTTCACATCGTGCAGCACCATTTCGGATTCATTTCCGCGCCGGCGATCGAGTGGGTGGCGGCCAAGTTGGACCTTGAACCGATCAAGGTGCTAGAGGTGGTGACCTTTTATCCCGGCTTCCGTCAGTCAGCTCCGGGCAAATTTCACATCCGCGTTTGCCGCACGTTATCCTGCGCGATGGGCGGATCCTACGAACTGATGGAGCGCCTGTGCGAACTGACCGGCATCGACCGCTCGCAGGCCGATTCTCACCATCATCCGATCTCCGTATCACCCTGCGGTAAATTTTCAGTCGAGTTCGCCGAGTGCCTTGCCTCCTGCGGCACAGCGCCAGTTTGCATGGTCAACGACGATTTCCACGAGGCTGTCGCTCCTGAAAAAGCCGAGGCGTTGCTCAAATCGTACGCGTCCTGACCTTAGCAGTCGTACGATTTGATGGCTTACGGCTGATCGCAAACCTCGACGAGATTTTTGCCGCAGCTGAGCATCTTAAAGTCGTCGTATTTGGGCTTTTCGGCGGGCGGCCAAAAGATGCCTGACTGAATCTGTTTGGCGATCCACTGCGCGCAGTTGATTGCCAATTCGAGATGTTGTTCCGAGAAGTCGGACCATTCGCTGATTTTGACATCACTTTTGCTGGGGCCGATGAGGAAATACGTGGGGCGTGCGAGCTTTTGATGTTTTTTCATCACCGCGTGCGAATAAAACGCCACCTGAAGGTCGACCCAACGATAGGACTCAAGTTTGTTATTTTCGGTGAGCGTGAAATAAACCGGACAGTCTTCGGCGGTGAGATGGATGGGGCGCTCACTGCCGGATTTCTCCTTTTGTATGTGCGCCTTGTTCACCTCGATTCCCTTGCCCGTTTTGTAATCCACCACTCGCAGTTCGCCGGTTTTTTCGTGCTGATCGATGCGGTCAATTTTTGCCGTGATGGTGAAATCGCCCAGTTCGATTTCCACGAACGATTCCACATCGATGATTTGCCATCCCATGTCGCGTTGTTCCGCCTGGATTTGGGCCGCCCATGCAAGCCGCTGGCGCAAGGCTTCGCCTTGGATTCGCACGGCGAGCGGCGGTGATTGGCCGTAGTGTTGCGCAACGATCTCGTCGAGACGCGAGCTCAACCAAGTGCGAATGAATTGGGGGTCGGTCGACTCCCTTGCGGATTCGTCTCGGCCGAACTCCTCGAGAATGCGGTGGAGCATGTTGCCAAATTCGCGGAAATTCCATTCCTTGCGATCCGGTTCCATTGCGTTCATGCGGCAGACATGCTTGAGGTAGTAGCGAAACGGACATGCGAGGTAGGTGCGCATCGCGCTCGCGCCCATTTTGTTTTTCGGCGTGAGGTGGGGTGGCTGCCATAACCAGTCGCGTTGCCATGCCAGCGAGGATTCGGGTGGCTCAATTTCACGGAAAAGATTCTTCACGCGTTGTGGAAGCTCTGCGGGCGAGGTGTTCAGCAAGAAACGCGATGGCAGGAGCGCCTCGCCGCGTGCGCCGGATTTCGCGCAGAAGATGTCGACCCGTCCCGCGTTGCGGCGGGCCATGACCATGGAGTGAAAAAGAAACGCATCGCGCGCGTCGCGCTGGCTTGCCGTGATGAGGCCGAGCCGCTTGCGCGCGTTTTCGCCGATCCATGGGTCGTTGGAAGCGGCCGCCGGCACCCGACCTTCATTCATGCCGCAAAGCACGAGGTGTTTGCCCGGCTCAAAGAACAACTCGAGCCAACCTTGAATGTCGATCACACGATCCTCCGGCGGCTTGGGCGTGGGGGAGGGAATTTGGGACAGCATCAGGCAAATCCAAAAATCCGGCTTGCGCTTCATGCGACGCATCAAGGGTGCCGCCCGTTCGATGAATTCCTCCATCGCAATCAACTCGGCTCCCGTGGCGGTGTTGTGGCTGGCGAACATTGCAAGCAATGAAAGGATCGCCTTGTCCGCACCGTCGCGGACAAATGCGTCGCGATTTTTTTCAAAGGTTCGCAGAGAATGCATGACCCGATTGGCTCTCTGTTTGTCGCGATCGTTCAGTGGCAATGATTCGTCGCAGAGGCGCTTGATATCATCGCTGCCGGCTATCAAGAAATCGTTGCGGAGTTGCGCAAGGTCGGCGGCAATTTCTCCTCGCTCCGATCCGACAAGTGCCTCGGTTTGCGGCAAGGCGAGAAGATCGGCGACGGTCTTGAGATCGGGCTTTGCAAGCCACTGTGACCAGACCGCGAACCAGCGCGCGATTCCGGTTTCGATGACGCGCGCGCCAGGGTGAAATGCAGGCCAGCCGTTTTCGTCAAAGCATCGTGCAAGTGCTTCGCCATCGCCGGCATCACCGCTTCCGATCGCGAGTTCGGACGACATCGTGCCGGCCTCGGCAACCAGTCGCAGCGCCTCGCTCGCCTGTTGTTTTGAATCGGCAACCAACAATACCGATCCGTGATCACCTTCGGGCAGGGGGGTAATTTTTTCCGTCCAAGCGGCCAAGGGTGTGCCGAACTCGCAGAACATTTCAGCTTCGTCTGCAGGTGCGCCGATCAGCGCAATTTTTGGCAGAGAAGATTCTTGCAAGGCCTTGCGCAGAATCGGCGTCAGTTCGGAGAGTCCGGCCAGAACGATGCGTGAGATGTTTTGAGGAAGCGATATGCCGCGGGCAAGAACGCGGCTGCGGCTTTCATAACCCCATTGCCGGAGCTTGGACTCCATGATTTTTTCAAGTCGCTTGAGGCAATGCCAACGATCGGCTTCGATCGATTGGGACAACATCGCGGACGCTGATTCGAGGGTGTGACCGTTTTCCTGAAGTGTTCGGCGCAGGGTCACAAACTCCAGTGCCATGGCCTCGGCCCATGACTCGCCGGGTTCCGGTGCTTCGGGCAGCAGGGCTGTGAAACCAGACCAATCGTCGATTCCTTCCAGCGTCTCGAGCCATGCGAGTTGTTCAATCCAGTCAGGCGCAACCGTGGTTTCCGAGGTCCTTAGCAAGGAACCTGGAGTGACGATTCTGGGCGAGAGCAGCGCGCCCGCCCGTTCGGCCATTGCCTCACGCAAACGCCGTCCCGCTTGCGAGGTTGGCACAATCACCAGCGTCGATGGTAGCGCATCACGATCAGCCAAAAGTTCTTCTGCCGCCAAACCCAGAAAGGGTTTTTCCCAACCCACAAATACGCGCTCAATTGTCATCGAAGCGAATCCTAACAAGATCCGCTGTGGATTGAATCAAATTCACCACATGGGCACCCGAATTGCGGTTAGTGCCGACAAAAAAATCGGGCCTGAACCGATGTACGGCTCAGGCCCGGGAAAATCCAATTTCGATTTGAGTTTATTCGGCGGCCTCGGCGGCAAGGGCCGGTGCGTTCGAATAGCGCCAGCGGATCTTGTTGCGCTTCGATGCGGAGCGAAGTTTGCGCTGTTTGCGCTCGGTGGGGGTTTCAAAGGCGCGGCGGCGGCGCATTTCCTCGAGAATACCTTCGGCATCGAGTTTGGTTTTAAGCCGCTTGAGAGCCCGGTCAACGGGTTCGCCTTTTTTCAAATTCACTCCACGCATGCGTCGTTTGTTGGTTGTTTGGTAGGGGGCCGAGTCTGCTCGGCGCGCGCTTTTTAGTGGATTCGACCCCCATGTCAAGTCGGATCGGTCGGGAAAAATAGAAAAATGCGTGATTGCGGCTGGCCGTCCTCGCGTCTATAATCGCGCAGCCTCCGACTCATGCCACACTCGGCTTTTGGAGGTTCACCATCCAAGCTCATGTATCGCATCCCCTTTGACCGAGTCAACTGGACGACCAGTTCCTTCCTTATCGGCACCGCCCTGATCGCCCTTTTTGGCCTGCCAGTTTACCTCTACCATTACGGCGCCAATTGGTTCTTGTTGGCCCTGTTTTTCTTTTACCTGATCGCGACCATGATGAGCATCACGGTCGGCTACCATCGGCTGTTTTCCCACCTCGCCTTCAAGGCCAAGCTGCCCGTTCGGGTTTTCACACTGATTTTTGGCGCCTGTGCCTTTGAAAACTCATGCCTCGACTGGGCGTCCGACCACCGCCGCCACCACAAGCATGTCGACCACGAAGGTGACCCTTACGACATTTCGAAAGGTTTCATGTGGGCACACATCGGCTGGCTCATGTTCAAGCTCAATCCCGAGCCGCCCATGGACAATGTCAACGACCTCCGCAAGGACAAGTGGGTGATGTGGCAGTACCGTTATGTCCATTGGATCGGTCTGGTCGTGGGCCTGATCATTCCTTCGGCACTTGGTTATGCTTGGAATGCCTCTCAAGGACTGGATCCATGGATCGGTGCTCTTGGCGGATTTTTGATACCCGGCGTTGCCCGCATCGTGGTCGCGCAGCATTGCACCTTTTTCATCAACTCGCTCTGCCACACCGTGGGGCGTCAGCCATACTCCTCAAGTCACAGCGCGCGTGACAGCGCGGTGATGGCTTTTCTCACCTTTGGCGAAGGCTATCACAATTATCATCACGAGTTTCAACACGACTACCGCAACGGCGTGAAGCCGTGGCAGTGGGATCCCTCCAAATGGACGATCTGGACGCTTTCCAAACTTGGTCTCGCCGACAGCCTGCGCCGCGTGCCGGATAGCAAGATCCTGCTGGCAGAGATGCGTGAGGCCCGCCGCAGGGCAGAGCTTCGCCTCGAAGAGATGCGCCAACAACAGCAGCCTGGTCAATGTCAGCGCGCCAGCGACAAGCTCCATGAGTTGGTTGAAAAACTCGCCGCCAACTACCACGAACTTGAGAACGCGGTTTCCGAGCGTGTGCAACTTTCACGCGAAGTGCTCAACCGCTGGCAAAACGAAACGCGCGGCATCATGCGCGAGATCAGCCGCATTCAGTTGCTAGCACCTGCTTGAGGTCGCCAGAGAAGCCCTGCATCGCGGCGCTTGCGACTGGACATCGCTGCCGATGTTTTGCATGACTTGTCAACGCCATGCGGATATCCGACCGATACATAGCCAGGCAGGTGCTGATCGGCACCTTTACCGCGGTAGCGGTACTCGCCTGCGTACTGATGCTTGGCAATCTTTTCAAGAAGATCGAGGAACTGCTGGTCGATCAAAACGCGCCGCCCGAGGTGGTGTTGCGTTTCGCGCTCAATGTGTTGCCGCTGTCGTTGATGTACACGATTCCCTGGGGCTTTCTCTCGGCAGTGCTGCTGGTGTTCGGTCGTTTGTCATCAGACCAGGAGGTCACCGCCTTTCGCGTTGCGGGTGTGAGCCTCACGCGGCTTTCGCTGCCGGTATTTGCGATTGGTGCCGCGCTCTCGATGTTTTGCCTCTGGCTCAATGTAAACGTTTACCCGCGACTGAAGTCGTCGACCCAGGAACTTCTCTACGAGCAAGCGGTGCGCGACCCAGAATCGTTGCTCAGGCCCGGCATCGTACAGGGAAACTTTCGCGACAATGGTCAGGCCAGTTCGCGCGCATTGATCGAACGTCGGGAGGAAGGATGGGTGAGGGGATTTCACTTTTATCAAATTCCCGAACCGGGCAAGGGTGACCGTGTTTACATTCATGCCGAGCGTGCGGCATTGGCGGTCGATCACGAAAAGAGCCAGCTGCGCATGAAGCTGGAAAACGCGTATTTTGAAACGCGCAAACAGGACGGAACGATCGAGCCGATCTGCGCCGGCAGCGCCGAGCCTTTGCTGATCGACCTCAAGGATCCGAAGCAGCGGCGCAAATCCCGCAGCTCGATGTCGAATCAGGAAATTCTCGATGCGATTGCCGCGATGCCGAATGCCCGAGAAGCGGATACGATCAAGCTCCGCGCGGAAATCACCAAACGCTATTCCTTTTCCTGCGCTTCTTTGGCATTTGCGTTCATCGCGGTGCCCTTGGGCTTGGTGAAACGTCGTCGGGAGACTTCGGGCGGATTGGTGCTGAGTCTGATGATTGCCGCCTTGTATTTTGTGATCACCACGATGGCCGAGCATTTTGAAACCACGCTCGGGGCCAACCTCGTGATGTGGTCGCCCAACATCATTTGCGTGATGCTAGGACTTTATCTGTTCCGTCGCGCGCGTTTCAAATGAAACGCATTCCATGAAATTTTTTCGAAAATTCCGCAAAAAATCCCGAGGTGCTTCAGTCCTCGATGGTGGGGGCGGTGGCATCACGCTGGCGCCATTTGTAAGCACGCTGCGGAATTACTCGATGGAAAAACTTCGCGCCGATTCGCGGGCGGCGGCGAATGTGACAATGCTTGCCGTGCCTCAATCGATCGCCTACGCGGCGATTGCCGGACTTCCCATCGTGTATGGCATCGTTTGTTCCGCGGTAGCGGCAATGGTGGCACCGCTGTTTGCCTCATCGCGTCTCACCGTGTTGGGGCCGACCAACGCGACGGCATTCATGCTTTTCAGTTTCTTTGCGACGCATCCGCATCTCGGTTCAAGGAGTGGCGAGCTGATTCCGCTGCTGGTGGCGATGGTGGGAATCATCGCGGTGCTTGGAGCCGTGCTTCGCATTGCCGATCTGCTGCAGTATGTGTCGCGCAGCGTGATGGTCGGATACATCTCCGGCGCTGCGGTTCTGATCATTGCCAATCAACTCAAGCCGTGGCTCGGATTGGGGCCTTTCATCGATCCGGAGTCGTCTGGCACTTTCCTAGGATTTGTCATCGAATTGGTGAAGTCGCTCCAAAACATTCAATGGGTGCCGACGCTGATCGGAGCGGCTACCATCGGCATGTTTTTCGCACTGCGCGCATGGCGGCCCGCATGGCCGGTTTTTGCGATCACGCTGGCGCTTTCATCGGCACTTTTCGGTGTGTTGATCCAACAAAAGATCGGTCCTTTTGCGGGTGTGGAAACTTTCCGAACCTTTGCGTTTGCTGATCTGAAGCTGGGCTTGCCAGATGTCATCCGCGCGGGATTTTTTAGGGATCTTTCCGAGTTGTTCGGTGTTGCCTGCGCACTGGCATTTGTCGCATCGCTGGAAAATTCGCTGATGTCCAAAAGCCTTTCTTCGAAGTCGGGCGAGCGGGCTGAGGGAAACCAGGACATGCTAGCCGTCGGAGTGGCCAACATCGCTGCATCGCTTGCCTCGGGCATGCCTGCTTCCGGATCGCTCACGCGTTCCTCGCTCAATGCCGAATCCGGCGCTCGCACGCGGCTTTCGTCATTTTACTCGGGTTTCTACACGCTTGGTTTCACCCTGCTGATTGCCGCTGCCGGACATTGGGGTTTGCCGCTGATCGACTATGTTCCGAAGGCCGCGCTTGCGGCGCTAGTGATCGTGTTGTCCTTTTCGTTGTTCAACCGCCGAGCCATCCGCATCTGCATGCACTCGACGCGCGATGATGCCTTGGTGTTGGTCTGCACTCTGATTGCAACGCTGCTGGCACCGCTTTATGTCGCGATTTTCATCGGTGTCGCCGTTTCCATTTCGCTCTTCCTGCGCAAAGCCAGCAGGCCGCAACTCGTCGAGTATGGGTTTGACGAAGTCGGTGAACTTCGAGAGGTGGCCGACACCAAACGCAGTCGACCCATCCCCGCGATTTCCATCGTGCACGTCGAGGGCGACCTGTTTTTCGGCGCAGCCGAGCTGTTCCGCACGCAGATCCAGCGGACCGTGGCCGACCCTGATGTGCGGGTGATCATTTTGCGCCTTAAGAACGCATGGCATCTCGATGCAACCAGCGTGATGGCGCTTGAGGATTTGATCCGCTTCATGCGCGACAAGGGTCTTCACCTCATCGTTTCTGGTGCGACGCGCGATGTGTATCGGGTCCTGAGAAACTCAGGGGTGCTCTTGACGCTTCAGGAAGGTTGCGACCGGGAAAAAGGCGAAAGCAATCTCTTCCTGTCACATCCGCGCAATCCGAACCTCTCCACGCGCGGTGCGCTTCTGCGCGCACAGGATTTGCTTGGCACCGACAAGGCGCGGATCCGCATTTTCCATGATCCGAATCAAGGAAGTTCAGTCACATGAAAAAGCGAATCATCATCAGTGTCGTATCGGTCATCACCATCTTGTCGGCGGCATGGTGGTTTTCCCCCGAGCAGGTGATCAAAAGACGCAGCATTTCATTGTTCGAAGTTCTCACGATTGATCCTTCAAAGCCGCCCGCCACCCGCGCGCTTGCGGTCTACAGCCTTCATCCCTACCTCGCTCCCGAAGTGGGGATTTCCACATCGGCGCACGAAGAGGCAAATGGCACCTTTGCCCGCGACGAGTTGGAGTCGGCCTTTTCGAGCATCTGCCAGCATGCCGACCGATGCCGATTTTCAGAGCTGGTTTTTGAACGGGTGAGAGTCGACGGCAAGCGTGCGACTGTGGAAATGACCTTGAAGGCAGAGCTCGAGTTTCCCGGATTGCGGATCGCCGACGGGCCTTTTCGCGTGAAACTCGAATGGTTGCGCGAAGAGAAGGATTGGATGGTGGAACAGGCGACAGGGGAGCCGCTCGAGAAGGGCGCCAAGCGATGATTGGGTGCCACCCTACGGACATTTTTCGCGGTTAGAAATTGCGGGTGAGTGAAAAAGCGGCGATGGATACCTCCATGCAGCTGGTGACGAAAGGATCGGCCTTGAGGGAATTGATGCTGGGTGATGGCCAATACGCGGGTCGTCGCGTGTTGGTGCCGACGATGGGGGCACTGCATCGCGGGCACCTGGCTCTCGTGAAACATGCCAGAGAAGTGGCAGGTCCTGATGGAGTGGTGGCGGTTTCCATATTCGTCAATCCGATCCAATTCGATCGCGAGGATGACCTCGACGCCTACCCGCGTCCGCTTGAAACCGATCTCATGCAGTGTCAGGCTGCCGGGGTTGATGTGGTTTTTGTGCCGGATGTTCGGGAAATGTATGCGCCCGACCGCTCGACACTGGTCACGGAAAATTTTCTGTCGCGCTCGCTCTGTGGGGCGGCGAGGCCCGGGCACTTCGACGGAGTCTGCACGGTCGTGTTGAAACTTTTCATGCTCAGCGCCTGCCATGCGGCTGTGTTTGGTGAAAAGGATTTCCAGCAGCTCGCGATTATCAGGCGCATGGTGCGCGACCTCGACCTGCCGGTGGAGATTGTCGAATCACCAACCGTGCGCGAATCCGACGGACTGGCGCTCTCTTCGCGCAACGTGCGGCTCAGCGCTAGCCAGCGTGAGGAGGCACCCATCCTGTATCGGGCGCTCAGCGAGGCTGCAAAATTTTCCAATGCCGATGAAATCATTGCCCACGCGAGAAAGCGGCTGGGCGAGTCCGCGCATTTGAAAATCGATTACCTGAGCTTGGTCGACGCCGAAACCTTGCAGCCGGTGAACGATCTCAAACAGCCGTCCATTTTGGCCGCCGCCGTGTTTTATGGCGAAGTCCGCCTGATCGATCATGTGCGGATTTTTCCGATCTGAAATCGTCGTGAGTGCGCATCAGCGCACGACTTTGCCACCAAGGGACAGAATGCGCGCATTGGCCTTTGCAGCCTCTGCTTCGGGAATGTTGCCATCGCGCACGTACATTTGCGATAGGCTGGTCCACGCCAAAAGATCGTTCGGGCGCAGGGTCACAGCTTTGAGCCCGCAGCCGATCGCCTCGCGAAGATTGCCGGTTTTCATCAGGCCCATGCCGAGCGCATGCCATGCGTCAAAGCAATCGGGATCCATCTCGACGCATTGTCGATACAAGGCCACGGCCTCATCCATTTCGCCGAGTGCGAGATGACCGCTGGCTTCGTCGAAAAGACTGTCGAGTGAGCCTTGCTCCGCCATGGACTGAATGTGAAATGAAAGTAAGCTGCCGGATCAGCGCTGGATCAGCGATTCGATCTTGGCAGCCGCAGTGCGCTGCTTGAGCCAGTCGGTGTAGGCATACATTTCATTCTGCACGGCACTCGATTTGACCTGTGCCTTGATCGTTTCTTCGACCTTGGGGTCTTTCAGGACCTCGCGACTGGAAACGTGCACGATGTACGCCCGATTTTGTTCCTTAATGACTTCGGCGAGCTTGCCGGGATCCACATTGGATGCGCTTTGGAAGAGCTGCTTCGGTTCATTGACTTCGTTGGGTCGTGGAGAACTGCCGACCTTGCTGAAGACCTTGAGATTTGCCGCTGCGATGCCCGCATCCTTGGCGGCATCGGCGAACGATTTGCCGGAGGCGAGTGAGGCGTTGATTTTTTCAACGGCCTCGGCCGCGGCCTTGCTCAGAGCTTCGGCGGCTTTTTCCGCCACCAACCTCGTGCGAGCCTCATCGCGGGCCTCCTCGAAAGTTTTGGGGCGGGGTTTTTCTTCGGCATCCAATCGCGCGATGAGCCACTGGTTTTCGCCGATGGCGACAGGCTGCGAAATTCGAGAAAGCGGATCGGTCGTCGGCACGATGCGAAACAGCTCGTCGACTGCGCTGCCGCCAAGGCTGGATGAGCGAAGTTTGGCATTGAGTTCGGCAGGCACCGATTCCTTCGAGGTCATTTCGGTGGTTTTGACCTCCCACTGATTTTTCGCCGCAAGTTCCTCAAATCCGCTGCCTTTTTGCTCCTCCAGCAGGAAGGAAAAATCGTCGACCAAGGTGTCCAGTTCGATTTGGTTTTTGCGAGCTTCCTCCTTGGCGGCAATCTCCCGTTCCTGTTCTTTCTTTTTGCGCTCCTCCTCCTTGAGGGTCTGCTCGGCAATGCTCGGCGCGCTGTTCGCTACGCTTGGTTTCGGGCTTGCGATGAGGTAGGTAAACTTGCGCTTTTCCTCGGTGATGAACGTGTCCTGAACGCTTTCCCAGTAAGCTTTGATTTCCTCATCGGTGGGCGTGATACCGGCTTCGAAGGGAGCGAGGTCAAGCCAGGCAACGCTGCCGTTGATCTGTTGTTTTTGCATCGCGTTTTGGATCGCCACGGCGTCGCGGTTCATCTCAAGGCCACCGCCGATGAGGCTGTTGATGCGAGTTGACGCGATGGCGTCGGATGCGAGTTCGCGCAGGTCGTTCTCGGTCATGCCGAGCCTGCCGATTCCTTTTTCGATGAAATTGTTGTAGGTTTCCTGATCGAATGCGCCATCCTTGTTGGCAAAGGCCTTCAGGTTGCGGATGTATTCGGTGATCTCCTCGTCACCCGGGTGGATGCCCAGCTGGTCTTTTGCTTCGCGCAGCATCATGCGTCCGACGAAAAACTTCTCGGCGGTATCCTCTTGGCCGATCGCACCTTGGGCGTGTTCCATCAGAAACTGGTAGAGACTGAAGTCCCCGGCGCGGGCGAGGCCTCCGACAAGATCGAAGGTTCCGCTGCCGAGATGATGGAATTCCTTGTCATTGTAGATTCGGCCGTTGATCCGGTAAACGGCCTGACCACCGGCACCGCTCCTGAAAATGTCGTCCTTGATGCCGACCACCAGCGATATGATGACGATCGCGATGAAGAACAGGATGAGAACTTGGTATTTGCGAATGTTTTCGATCATTGGGAATGGGGCGGTTCGGGAAAGGCGGGCATTTAAGCGGGGGCGGCCGTATCCATCAACCGCAAAGCATGGCAGCAGACGAAATACCTCGGGCGCCGTGCCGATTTTTTCATCCGCCTCCTGGCCGTCAAACAATACGGCTTGCCGCCCGGCCGGATTGGGGGTTCCTTGTGCATTCCGATGAACTTGCGACGCATCAACGAATTTTTCTGGGGCAACTCCGTGGCATTGGCATGGATGTGGGGACTGGGCCTGTTTTTCAGCGTCCAGGTGACCTTCATGTTTGGCCTCACGGGCCTTCTTTGCTTTGCGATTCCCAACGCGGCGGGGCTCATGCTCTTCGGTTTTCTGACCCACATCGTGGCGCGCCGCCATGCGGGTGGTCAGGAGTCTTTGGCCATTTTCTTTGAGAAATTCTCCAAACCCTTCCGCCTGATTTTCTACCTCTATCAGCTGCTTGCGATCGGGCTGACGGTCTTTGCGCTGACCAAGTACCTTTTCGGGCCGATCCAGCTATTCACCGGTGGTCTCAATGCCCTTTACCTCGGCATGGTCGTGTTCGTCATTCTGGCGGCCGGCTGTCTTTTCGGCGAGGAGTTTGGCATTCAGCGCATCAAGGTCGCCCACGCGATTTTCGGTCTGATCGTCCTCGTCTGCTTGATCCGCGTGATCGCGGGTCTGCATCCGGAGTCGGGATCATGGATCGACTTTGGCTTCGAAGGCTCCGGCAATTGGGAAGGTCCAAACCTTGCAGGATTTGTCGTGCCGTTTCTTGTCGGCTTGTTGGTTGGTCCATGGCTCGACCTCCAGCACTGGCAGCGGGCCATTCAGATGCATCGTGAAAAGACATCGATTCGCGCGAGCTACATTTTCGGCGGAATCATTTTCTTCGTGCTGCTTCTCGTTCACGGCTGCCTTGCGTCGTGGGTGATGGGCAAAAGCGGCCTTGCGGCGATCGGCACGACCGGCCTCGACGGGTTTCGCTACGCGCATGACATCATCGTCACCTACATCGACCGGATGGACGAAGCGAGTGCCGGACTCCTGCCCGCGGCCTATTTCACCTTTCTTGGTATTTGCGCTCTGACCACCATCGACAGCGGTTACATCGCGCTCAAATGGTTCCTCGGTCTGAATTTCGCCAAGAATGAAAATGTCCTGCTCGGGATGATTCCCAAGCGGGTCCTTGAATCACCCATTCCGAGCTTTCTCGTCATCGCCGTCGCGGCACTCATCAGCCTTTGGGCCAATCTTGAGCTGGAATATTTCATGGTGTTCTACGCTTCGTTTTTCGTCGGCTACGCCTCGCTGGCCATCGCGCGTTGCTTCGTTCCCAACTCGCAACAGCCGCTACCGCAAATCCGCATGCTCTCACTGGCCAGCATCTCGCTGGTGATTTTTTCATTCGGCTATTGCACCGGTGCAAATTCGCTGCTGGTGCTCGGTTCGCTGCTGCCGCTCATCCATGTGATCTGGCTGGTGTTCAATGCCGACCTGCTGCGGGTGGTCAGTGCGAAGGCGGGGGAGGTGATCGAAGCCGCCTCGGAAATTCCTGCGATCCGAGCCATCGCCAAGACGGCGCATGTCGTTGCTGGCACCGAGGTCGTTGCGCCTCAACAACCAAGCCAGCACGACATTGCCGGACACTTCGAGGGCAAGTGGTTTGTCTATTCGACCATCGCGACCTATGCCGACACCAACTCGGTCGGCAATGTCTACTTCGGGATGTACGGCATGTACGTCGGCAAGACCCGCGAGCTTTTCTTCAATGCCGCGATGCCGGATTTCGATCTCAAAACAACGCATTTTTACATCCTCACGCGCTCGTTCGAACACAAGTTCGTCCGCGAGGCGAGGGAGTTTGATACGATCACCGTGAAGATCCGCGTGTCCGACTTCAATCGCAAGTTCTGCACGCTTGAGCATCAGGTGTTCGGTGCCAACAACGAACTTCTTGGCAAGGGCAAGCAAAGCCTGCTCTTTGTTTCCTCGAAGGATTACAGCCTGCTCGACATTCCGCCCGAGGTCTACAAGGCCTTCATGCCCTATCTGTGATCAGGCATTGGCAAGCTGATCGCGGCTCACCCCGCGCAACTCGAAGATGCGGCTGATCGTTTCCTCAATCAGGTTGTTCGGGCAGGAGGCACCGGCGGTGATGCCAATGTTGAGCGGTCGGTCGCTGGAAATGATCTCGGCGTAATCGGAGCTGACCTCCTCCTGGCGGTGGAGATCGTAGTGAACGATGCGCTCGAGCGATTCCAGGCATGACGAACCGCGAATGAAAAATGTTGGCAGCTTTTGCTCGGCGATCTCCACAAGGTGGGCGGTGTTGGAGCTGTTGTAACCGCCGACGACGATCATCAGGTCCATCGGGTGGCGCAGCATTTCAAAGAGCGCGTCCTGACGCTCCTGGGTTGCGCCGCAGATCGTGTCGAACATCTGAAATGCCGCGTCACTGCCGTCGCGGTCGCGAATTGCCTCGCGAATGCGTCGCTGGATTTCCTCGGTCTCGCTCTTGAGCATGGTGGTCTGGTTCGCGATGCCGACCTTGGCAAGATGCTTGTCGGGATCGAAGCCTGGCGAAACCGCATCCTTGAAGCGTTTGAGAAATTCCTCTTTGTCGCCGCCGTTTCGAATGTATCGGCAAACGAAATCCGTGTCATCGAGTGTCAGCACGACCAGATAATTTCCATCGCCTTTATCGCCGAGTGCGCGCGATGCCGTCGCGCGGGTTTCTTCGTGGCTTGCCTTGCCGTGGATGATCGAGGTCACGCCGTCCTTGGCGTAGCCGCGCACGCGGCGCCAGACCTTCATCACATCGCCGCAGGTGGTGTCGATGACCTGACATCCGCGCTCTTCGATCTTCTCCATGAAATCGGTCGGCGCACCGAAGGCGGGGACGATCACCACATCGTCGGGGCCAAGTTGATCGTACTCGGCCGACAATTCCTTCCATGGCAATGAGACGATGCCCATTTCCCGCAGGTGACGGTTCACATCGGGATTGTGGATGATTTCCCCAATCAAAAAAATCCGCTGATCCGGAAAGACCCGTCGCGTGGCATAGGCGAGATCGATGGCGCGCTCGACGCCGTAGCAAAATCCAAACTGACCGGCCAGCAGGACCGTTGTGTTGCCGATCGAAATGCGTCCGCCCGCTTCACGGATTCGGCCGACAATCGACGAGTGAAAATGTGCGGCAACCTCGGCAGCGACGCGTTCCATCACATCAGGACGGCGCACATTGACCCTCGTCCGCTTGGCCTCGCTCGTTTGTTCGCTCATGGATGTGGGGATATAGTCTGGAATGGGGCGCGTACCAACCCTTTTTGCTTCGTCAAAGAGGCTCCAGATTCCTTTTAAACCCTTGATTTTATGCAGACATTTGCAATTTTAACAGAGTGAGGATCTCGCCCGTCTCACCGCGCCCCATCCGATGCCAACCAAGCTCCGCCGCATTGCGCTGATTTTCGGCCTGCTCGTCCAACTTTCCCGAGGTGAGGCCTTGTTGCAGTATTTCAACACCAGTTGGTCGGAAATTGCTCAGAAGATGCCGGAGCTGGCGGAGGCGGGATACAATGCTTTGTGGCTGCCGCCCCCCACGAAAGGCTCGGGCGGACTCTCAGTGGGATACGACCTTTGGGATCCCTTTGACCTCGGCTCAAAGGATCAGCGCAATTCGGTGCGCACGCGCTACGGCACTGAAGCCGATTTGCTTCATTTGATGGAGGTCGCGCATCGTTTTGGCATTCGCATTTATTTCGACAACATCATGAACCATCGGGCCTTTGATGTGCCCGGATACAATGAAGACACTCCGATCGATGTTTACCCCGGCATGGTGCCTGAGGACTTTCACCTTCGTCGCACCGAGGATGGGTTCTACCGCAAGTGGGACAACACGCGCGACTGGAACAGCTCGTGGGAGGTGCAAAATCTGGGTCTCGCCGACCTTATCGACATTGCCCATGAAACTCCGAACACCAATCACGGACCAAACATCAACGACGATCATCCGAAGTATTCGTTCGTCCGCGATCTCGAGCGTCCGGCGCAATACGACAAGGACAAGGATGGCAATGTGGCTTACTTCGGCGTGCTGATCGATCAGGCCCGCGAAGAGCTCGGTGCCGGTGCGAGCGCTGAGCAACTGCGCCTCAAGGCCAAGGAATACATCAATGCCAACAAGGCAGCCTTCATCGAAGATGTCGGTGCCTATCTCATCCGCGCCGCCCGCTGGAAAATGGATCGCACCAAAGCCGACGGTCTGCGACTCGATGCGGTGAAGCACGTGCCGGATTATTTCTTCGGTCAGCAATGGGGTGCCAACAAGGACTCCAGCGACTCGGGCTACCTCGGCGGCGTTCAATGGCAGTTCAACCGCTCGCGCGGATTCAGCGACAGCAATCACCGCGACTCGGTCTTTGAGGACAAGCGCGGACGCGACGACGCGATGGTCTTTGGCGAGCACTTGGGTCAGCCTCCTGGTTACGGCGGCTACTGGGATTCGGGCATGCGCTTGGTCGACAATGACCTGCGCAGCAAGCTCAATGGCGTGCTTGGAAGTCCGTGGGGGACTCTTGCGGGGCTTGATTCGCCAGGAGCGGGTGGATTCGCACCCGGACTCGGCGTGATGCATGCCAACAGCCACGACAGCGATTACGCGGCTCTCAAGGAATGGCAGCACGCGTTTTACATGACACGCGAGGGCATCGGCCTGATCTACACCGACGGCTATTACAAGGCTGCGACGCTTGGTGAATCAGGCGGTGCGTTCCCGCGTCATGCCAACACGAATTTCCTCGGTCAGTTTGCAGACCCCCGCATCCCGAACGTTCTCAAGATCCACAATGATTTTGCACGCGGGCTCCAGGAAGGTCGCTGGAGCGATGGCGACTTTCTTGCCTTCGAACGGCGCGACAACCGCGACAAGTTCGGCAACTCCCGAAGCGGCACTGCCGCCGAGGAGATCACGATGGTGGCGATGTACAACGACAACACCGCTCAAGGTCAGGCGCGTGGCATCACTTCAAGTTTCCCGTCGGGAGCCTATCTCTGGCAGTATGCCGAAGGTCCCAACGGATCATCGCAAACGGGATTCTACAAGTACGCGGGCGAGCTCAACAGCGTGGTCGTGCCTCCGGGCGGATATTTCATTTTCAGCTGGCGCACACCGGAGCTTTCAACGCTGTGGCCATCGGCTGCGATCACGCTTTATCAAAACGGAGAGGAAGTGCCTCGCATCACGGTGACCCGCAAGGATGGCCCCGACGGCGATGTGAGTTTCAACCCATATGGATTTTCCAACCGCGGATACCCTGCCGGCACAACGCCCGATGATTACAGCTACCGAACGACCGTCCCCGTGGTGAAGGGTGGCTCGCCCATGAGCATCATCGCGCGTGCCGACGGCTCGGCGGAAAACATCATGCTCAAGCTCGATGGCGGCGTGGATCTGAACGGCACGCGACCAGTCG
Organism: uncultured Luteolibacter sp.; assembly: GCA_964419815.1. Classification (GTDB taxonomy): domain Bacteria; phylum Verrucomicrobiota; class Verrucomicrobiia; order Verrucomicrobiales; family Akkermansiaceae; genus Luteolibacter. Next base: position 18,321 of record CAYQRP010000003.1, read on the forward strand.
GCATCACCGATCCTGCCTATCGTGACCACCCGCCCGGCATCTTCAGCGACATCTGGTCAGGCCTCGAGCAACCGACCTATGTCGATCGTCAGCATCCGGAAAAATTTGCCGCCAAGGACGCAACGCGTTGCCAGATCGGCTCTCTCGGTGCCGAAACTTTCGTCAAAACGATTGGGGGGTCGTATGTCGTCAACCCAGGTCCCGCGAATGCCAACAACTTTGGCACGGAAGGCGGCAATCAGGCATCGTGGGTTTATCACGATGGGCAAGACGATGTCGGAGGGCTGAGCGGCACGATCCCAAAACAATTCGATGATTCGGGTGAAAACATCGAAATTTGGGCCAAGAGCAATTCGGTTGGTGGCGGATTCAAGATGTTTGTTTATTACACCACCGACGGATCATTCCCCGAAGGTGCGGGTGGCATCGGCAGGGGAACCACCAAGATCGCCGAACTCGGCTACCGTCACAACCAGGGCAGCGATGATTGGTGGGCATCGGCGAGCATACCGAAACCCAGTGTTGGCACGATTTTCACTTACAAAATCGGATCCTACAAAACCGGTGCGAGCTCGTGGTGGCCCTCGGGACCGGGCGAAGTGGCGTACAAAAAGAAAATGCTCACGACTTTCCGTATCGAAGATTTCAATCCCGCGACCGTTCAGCATTTCCCGCACAATGATTACGCCCGCGTGCCGACCTTGGGTATGCCTTACAACGAGTGGCCCTTCGCCATGCAGACCGGACTTTCCGAAGGATTTCATGTGATCCGTGCAAGAGCCTTCCTCAACCGCGATCCCAACACCTCGGCGCCGCTCTACCAGACCTTCACCCAAACCTTCTATTACGACGCGCAGACGCCGCAAGGAGCGGTCGCCTTTCCGCAAAACAACGGCGATACGGTTGGCGGATCGAGCTATGAAATCGTCGTGCGTGCCGATGCCACCGTGCAGGAAGTCTGGTATCACATCGATGATGCGGAACCCGGCAACAACGACTCGGTCACCAAACAGCTCAACGGCAACGGCGCGGGCTTCGAGCCGTTTGTCGATGCCAACTCGAATGGCATTCGAGACAACGGCGAGGAGTTTACGGATGTGAATGGCAACGGCGTCTATGACACCACGCTTTCCGATGCATGGGCGAAGGCCACTGAGGTCACGCCAAGCCTCGCGATCACCAGTCCCTACCAACGCGAATGGAGATTCCGCTACAACAATGTCCCAGCCACAGGTCAGGGCACCATCAAAGTACGCTTGCTCGAAGCCTCATCATCGCGCGATCTCACGCTCGATGCCGCTACGGCCCATGTGACGGAAATCAACCGCACCGTCGAGACGCGCGGACCCGATGAACGCGTCAACATCGCCTGGCCTCGCAATGATGGAGACCGGGTGGACGACAACTACACGATGAAGGTGTATTTCACCAAGGCGCTCAGCTGGGGGATCAGCGAGCAGGAGTTGAAAAATCGCATGACATTTTCCGCCAACGGAATCGACCAAGGGCGTGATGGGTGGACGATCGATTATGGAAACTTTGGTGCCAACGACGCGTTCCACGAATTGTCCATTCCCTTGCCCAACCTTTACAATGACGACCCGAATTTCATTCACACGCTGCGAGTCACCTACCGCTTCCCCGACGATTATTCGGAGCTTGCCAAGCGCGGCTTGGCGCTCGAGGCCGTGCGCTTGGTAAGGGCCAATCCCAGCACGCGGCCCTTTGTGCGCATCACCCAACCCTCTGAATTGGGATCCGATGGCAAACCGACGGAGATCATCCTGCCGGACGGACCCGGAGCCGATACCTTGAGATACACGGTACGCGTCGAAACCAGTGCTTCGGTGGTGGGTCTCAGCCTTGTCGGATCGCCTGAGATTTCGCTGATCGATGAACCCTTTACCGATACCAATGGCAACGGCCTTTGGGACACTGCCGAGGGCTACACGGACGCGAACGCCAACGGCATTTTTGATGAGGGCGAAAATTTCTTTGATCTCAACGAAAACGGCGTTCGCGATCCGGCCGAGCCGTTCACGGACAGCAATGGCAACGGCACGCGTGAGGGCCTGACGGTCACCACCAACGGCAACACCAAAACCTGGGATTTTATTTGGAACATCACGGCCGCAGGAAATTATCTGCTCACGGCCAGCACCAGCGTCGATGGCCAATCGACATTTTCCACGCGCAACGCACGCGTGATTCTTCGTCAGATCGTGGAGACGGACGGAATTGAAGACAACGACGACGACAACGACGGGCTCATCGACATCATCGAAACCAACAAACGGAATCTTCCGGAGACCCAGTCGGAAACGTGGAGCAATGGCGACGTGCATGTCTGGTACGCCTCGGGTCGCACGCTGCCAACGAGCCCCGATACCGATGGTGACGGCTTGCCTGATGCATTGGAAGTCGGCTGGCGCGTGGCTGCCAATCCGCCAACCGACCCGAATGCCGACACCAATGGCGATGGTCGACCGAACTTCATTGGCGACATGGATCCACCTCTTTATGCGGTGGTCGAACATGCCGGCTATGTGCCGGGGGTTGGCTCGCAGAGTGCGGGCGATGACCGCACCCGTCAGGCTGCCGGATCGGTGACCGATCCGACCAAGGCCGACACCGATGGCGACGGGCTTGCCGACGGCATTGAGGACGCAAACGCCAACGGTTGGACCGATGGCGACGGCAAGACATTGCCGCTCACTGCCGGGCGCACCGCCTATGCGACAGCGCGCCCCAACACCGGCGATTGGCCCAACAATTTCATCGATAGTTTTGAAACATGGACCGAGACCAGCCCGACCCTCGCCGACTCGGATGGCGACGGCCTGCAGGACGGATTTGGTGAAGACAAAAATTTCAATGGATTCATCGATGGCGACACGAACAACAACCGCCTTCACGACAGCGGCGAACAGTGGAGTGAGACGGATCCATTGAAGGCCGATAGCGACGGCGATGGCTTGCCCGACGGATGGGAGGATCGATACGGGCTTGATCCGCTTGATGACGGCGCGTTCAGCAAACGCCTCGATGGCGCGGGCAATCCAAACAACGGCGCATCTGGCGATCCGGACGGCGATGGCTTCACCAACGTTCAAGAACTTGCCAGTGGCACGCATCCGACCCAGGCGAACATCATCGAAGGAATCGCAGGCGAGGGGAGCATCAGGATTGGTACCTTCACGGATTGGAAACACACCGATTTGCTTGTTCTCGACGAGTACAACGAAGGCGGCAGTCAGGGTGCCGATGTGTATCGCACCAACGGCAACGACAACTCGCGCGACATCGTGGCATTTTCCTTCCGCGACGGAGGAGACGAGAGTGCGGGCGGTGACGGTCGGGTCTATTTCCGCGTGGATTTCATGGACCTCGCGGTCAACGCATGGCAGGGCGAGGTGGATGCCTACATCGTGATCGATACCGGCAACACCGCGACGGGTGAACGCGCGATGCCCAACGAGGTCGACATTGCGACCGACATGAAATGGGAAGTCGTGGTTGCCTCCTACGGGCAAAATTTTGGATCGATTTTTGTCGATCGCAATTCCGCGAGCAACACCACCACTCAGTTTCAAAATCCCGTCACCGAAGGCGGCGTCGAATCGCGGGCCTTCGGCGGTCAGAACGAAGCCGCATGGTCGAGCCGCTACGATGCGGTCGAGATCGGCATCGAGCGCAAGCACCTCAAGGACGCCGGTTGGCTGGGGGATCCGAACACGCTTAATTTCCAGGTCTTCACCACAATGCCCAACACAACAGGCAGCGGCAGCGGCGACCTCTCGGGACGCAATGACATTCGCGACACGATCTACGACGACTGGCTTGCTTCGGATTATTGGAAGGATCAGGACAACATCCGCCTCAACGGCAAACTCAGTGGCTACTTCGGACGCAGTGCGAGCAATGACCGCAACAAGTCCGCCAAGCTCATGCTGCTCGCTCATGGGAATCAGGCCATTCAACCCTCGAGCGTGACGCAGTCACTGATCCGCAGCGGTTCGCCGTCGACGGGGTACTCGCGTTTGGTCGAAACCCACGAGTCTTACGATGCGCCGCTCACACTCCACCTCACGCCATCGCTTGCGTCTGCGATCCAGTGGGCGAAAAATCCGAGCGCCGGAGCGTGGCCAAACAATGACGGTCCGACCTTCAACGAGCGCCTGCGCGGCATGGTTTCCAGCGGCCGCGTTTCGCTCGTCGGCTCAAGTTTCTCCGACCATGTGACGAGATATTTCCCGCAAGATTTCAACAACTCAAACAAAGCCCTGTCCGAGCAATTCCTCGACACGATCTATGGCAGCAACGCCGCATCGCGCTCGGTCTATTGGGCCAGCGAGCGGGTGCTCGACACCACCACCTTGCAGCTCATCGATGGCATGGGCTATGACTTCACCTTCGCCGATCAGATGCGCCATTTCCTCAAGTGGTTCGGCCGCTCCTCGGCGCTCGGCACTTCAGGTTACCGCATCAATGAAGTGAACGGTGTGAAAATTTTCCCGATTCACGATGTGACGAGCGGATACCTTGATCAGACCCTCGACGAGGGCAGCAGCCTTGCCGTGCGTCAGCTTCTTTCACGCCGCTCGCGCAGCGGAGTGCAGGATCAGGTGGTGACCTTGTGGCGCGACATGGGTGACTTTGCCAACGACAGCAAAGCCAACAGTTACGATGCGAACGTGCGCTGGCTTTCAAGTCGCCCGTGGATCCGAGTGGTCACCGCCGAGCAAATCGCCAAGGGGGAAATCACTTACAAAGGTCAGGACGGCAACACGTACGGCACTTGGGGCACGATCACCCAAGGCAATGCCACCACCACCAACATCGTCGCCAAGGATTGGGTCGATCATGCGAGCGGTGAAAGTTATGACAACTGGTACCATGGCGGCAACAACCGCCCGGGTCTCAAAAATGAGTCACTTGGCGCGACTGTCGCATTCGGTCAGGTTGGCGTGAACGGTCATGCCAACACGGTTTGGGATTCTGTGAAAATGGTCGACTCCGGCACGGCCAACCTGCGTCGGGTGGCGGAGACGGTGATCCATGGCGCGATGTTCCAAACCGCCTTCCACAATTCCACCAATGCCGATCTGAGCAAATACAGCACCGGTGATTACATCAGCGTCGACAATGGGATCGGGCAAACCCTTGCCGACTTTGCACGCAACACCCAGGCACAAACGCGTTTTGCCAACATGTACAGCCGTGTGCAGGAATGGAACGCAAACGCCAGCGCCAGCACGCTTGCCGCCGAGGCGGCGGATGTGGATCTCGACGGATTCAACGAGTACCTTCTCTACAACAGCCGCGTCTTCGCCGTCTTCGAAGGCAAGGGTGGACGCATGACGGCCGCGTGGTTGCGCAATCCTGAAAGCGGACTCGTCTGGCAGGTCGCCGGAAACTTTGCGTCCTACAGCGGCACCGACACCGAAAACGAAGGGGAAAGCAACTTTGTCGGCACCAGCACCACGATCAACGCCTACCGCACCAGCGGCTTTAAGGACTGGTGGACGGTTGCAGGAACGAGCGGCACGAATTCGGGTGTGAATGGCGATTACAGCGTGAGCGCCGCCAGCGGCAGCACCGGTTGGACCTTCGAGCGCAATGGCATCAGCAAAACTGTTTCATTGCCCAACACCTGGGCCGGCACCCTCAATGCCGCCTACTCGCTTGGATCAAACAACAAGCTCTTTGTCCGCTTCGGTCTCTCGCCAAACCTGCTCGACCTGATGCTCAACGGTCATGCCAATCTCGGCAACGAGATCACCCAGGATGTTTCGGGCAGCCGCCGACTCGACCTCATCAACAACAATGGCACCGACACGATTCGCGCCTTCGTCGTTGCTCCACAAATCAACGATGCCGCCAGCGATGTGACCGGATCCGGCTTCACCACCGTCAACCGCCGCAATCAGGCTCAGACGCATCAGGTCGAAGTCGAGCTTAGCGGTAGCGGTCCGCATCTCCTCACGCTTGGTTTTGATCAAGGCGTCGACGACCAAGCGCCCAATCTCATCACCGACGGAATTCCAAATTCGTGGTGGGATGATTATTTCACCAACTCGGCAGACTATGTCGGCAGCGCCGATCCTGACAACGACGGCATGACCAATGCCGTTGAATGGTTGGTCGGACTCAACCCGATCGTCAGCGACATCAACAGCTATCCGAAACTTGCCATCAGCAAATCGGGCAGCGGCTACAAACTCAGCATTCCAACGATCGCCAACCGCCGCTATCAGCTCCAGGTTTCGGACGACATGTCGGCCTGGACGAATTCGGGCGAGCCCTCGGATACCGCAATCGACGCCCAGCCGGGTCTGCTTGAAATCATCGACACACCAGCGGAAGCAAAACGCTTCTATCGGATGGTCATTTCGACGATTCCGTGAGGAACTTCACCAGATCCTTGCGGGTTTTTTTCAGATCCGGTGGATTGAGATAAAACATGTGACCGGCATCGTAAAATTCGGTCCGAATCCTCGATCTTGCGGCTTGCGGAAGATCAAGCATGTGGCGCAGCGAGTAGGCCATCGATTCGGGCGGAGTGGCGAGGTCGTTGTGACCGCTCATCACCAGCACCTTCAGATGTGGATTGTCGCGCATCGCGTTTGCCAAACGATCGGCGACGCTCACCACGGAGTTGTCGGCATCCCAACGCCATGGCGATACTTTCGATGTGAGAATTTCGTAAGGTCGCTCGTCCTCATATCCGAGCTCGCGACCGAGATAATCCATGATCGCCGAAGAAAACGCGCCGTAGGCAAGTGAGTAGGACGGATCAAAGGTCGCCGCACGCGCGGAGCGATCTTCGGCATCGGAGGTGACACGGGCATCGAACCTGCCGATGACCTTGCCTTCCTTGCGCAACAGTTCCGCGCGAAAAACCGTGGGATCGATCCGCAGATGATATTGTTGCCATGTGGCGGCGGGAATGGATGTCAGCGACTCGAGCTTTGCCGCCACTTTTGCCGAAGCCTCTTCGCTTAGAGACGAACCCATGATGAGCGCCGATGCGTATTCGCCGTAGGCAAACTGGGTGGATTCAGCAACGAGCTTGTCGCGATCGCCTTGGATCTTGCCATGATGATGCGCTGCGGCCGTGAAAGCGGGCAAGTAAACCGAGTGGGGGATTTCGGTGCTCGAATTGCCGGTGATCGTTGCAAAATCCAGCAGCGATGAAAGCAGGATCACGCCGTTGAGATGCATGCCAAAGCGGGATTGCAAGTGCTTCGACAGCCCAGCCACGCGCATGCCACCATAGGACTCGCCGAGCAGGTATTTCGGCGAAGCCCAGCGATCGTGAGTGCTCACCCACATGCGCACAAAATCGCCAAGGGACTCGATGTCCTGATTGAGCCCGTGAAACTCACTGGGTTTTGCTTCCTCTTCGACGCGGCTGTATCCGGTCGACACGGGATCCACAAAGACCAGATCGCAGACATCAAGAATGCTGTGCGGATTTTCCGAAACGCGGAGGGGTGGGGGACTGGACTGGGTACCATCACCTTCGAGGTTTAAAATTCGCGGACCCAGCACGCCGATGTGCAGCCAGACGGCGGATGATCCCGGCCCGCCATTGAACGCAAACATCACCGGACGCTTCGAGCGATCGGCAACATCCTCGCGTTCGTAAGTCACATGAAAAATCGCCGCTCTCGGCTTGCCATCCTCATTCTTGAGCTGAATTTTTCCCGCCGTGACCTTGTAAGGAATTTTTTTGCCATCGATCAGCACCGAGGCTTTTTTGCTTCCTGCTTGATCGGACTTGGTGACTGCTTCGCTGGTCGATTTTGAAGCAGGGGACTTGTCGGTTTTTTCATCCGCAAATGCCGAAATGGCCAAGCTCAGGAAAAGGGCGGTGGTGCGTAGCATGCGCCGAGGCTAGGGGCAGGAGGCGGGCTTGTCGATAATCAGAAAGTCCGATCAAGACAGCGGCGAGGCTGCGCTCAATCCGCCTGCATCGCGCGAATTTCTTGCCTGACCATGTCGGCCAGCTGTTTTGGGGCCAAGACCTTGGCACAGCTGCCGAAACTCAGAACCCAGCGCAAAACTTCCTCGAGTCGGCCAACCTCAAAACAAACTTCGACACGTGTGCCCTTGGCGTTGAGCAAGGTGGTCTCTTGCGTGGGATGCCATCGGCGTTCCTGCGCGATGGCGGCAGCGTAGCCCTTCAGTTCGACCCGAACCTCATGCCGCGCATCGTCTCCAGCGACATTCCAGATGCCAAAGGACCGATTCAGATAGGCCCGACCATCAAAATCCGGGGGGCGGTTGAATTTGGTGCTCAAGGCTTTGATGCGACTGATCCTTGGGAGCGCGAAGGTCCGCAGAGCCTTACGGTCGACATCGAAGGCGATCAGGTACCAACCGCCGTCAACCTCGCCGAGATGCAGTGGATGGACCTTCCGCAGCTCCGCTTCCTCCGATGTTATTTTTCGGTAATAAAAGTTTGTAATCTGTTGATTTAGAATAGATTGAGTAATTTCGCCTAGGCGTTTGATGTCGCGCGGTTTTTGCTCAAGCGTTTTGCGGGAAAAAGCCTCGTCAAGATCGCTCCAGGAGAACTGGATTTTGTCGACCATGCCTCGGGTGAGCTTGGCAAAAGCCTCCTGGAGCACCGTGGCCAGACTCGTTCCGCGGACCGATTCGAGTGCGTTGCGAGCGAGGAAAAGTCCGGCCAGCTCATTGGCAGTCGTCTGGAAAATGGGAAATCCGCTGATGTCCGACTCGTAAAAATACCCGTGCAGCGTGTTTTCATAGATCAGCGGCAGACCCAGCTCATCGCGCATGAATGTGATGTCCCGCTGGATGGTCTTGCGCTCAACCTGAAGCTTTTTGGCGAGATCGTTGCAGTTGGGATAGCTCCCGCTCAGAATTTCCGAGTGGATTTCGTAAATCCGGTACAGCGGGCGCCGGGTCTGGGCCGTTCGCTCGCCGACAGTGACCTTGCGTTTCGAGGTCTTTTTCGATTTCCGTCTCATCTCAAAGCCCATATGTCGGGCACGGCTTCACCGTGGCAGATTTCAGGCCATGCGAAACGGATTATTTCTACTTGTGACAATGTATGTAATGCGGAGTGATTAAATGGGCAGTCCCTGAGGCTCAAAATCACCCTCCAGATGAGCCCGATTACCTGCTTTTTCCGTTCAATGCGGCCAATGTGGCTGGGCTGACTTCGAAGCGTCCGGAGCCCGATCCCTTGACGGCATCTCCTTCTTTGGCCTGATACTCATAAACCTTGATCGGTTTGATGCCGGGCACTTGGGACATGAGGTAGACGCGGATGCTGAGGGCTTCCTTGCCGGTCGAGCCCTCGAGTCGGCGACTGGTGTATTGGATGTCGTTGGGCCCGTCGAGCGCGCCGCCGATCACGACTTCGGCTTCCTGGACGTTGGCAAAACGATGGCGGCTGATGCGGTTGATTTGCACGTTCACTTCACGGCCAGGGCAAAACACATAGACCTTGGCGATGGTTTTGGCGGGCTTGGCCTCGATCGGCACCGGCGGAACGACCCCGGAAGGCCTCGCCTCGGGCGTTTCCTTAAGGTATTTCAAATTTCCGGCGGCCAGCTCTTTGCGAACCTCCGGCAAGGACGCCAAATTCACCACATCGGCCCGGTCATAGAGCCAGATCCGCTTTCCCTGCACAAATGACAGAACCAGCAGATTGTCGGTCGGTTTGGCGTCGAGACCGAAATCGATTTTTCCAAAGTACGAAGCCTTCGCGGTGGCTCCGTTGCGTGTGGCTTCGAGAAATTTCATGCCCTCGATTTTGGGCGGTGCGGCGGGCAGATCGAAAACGGCCGCCGGAAACGGTCGTTTTTCCGATAAAATGCGGTTCTTGATTTCCATCTGTCGATGCGGCGCGGTGACTTGCTGCCATACGACGGAATCCTTTCGCACCATCGCCTCACGCCACGCCCGATAACTTTGCTCCAAAGGCGTTTGCAAATTTTCCTGGCCATGAACGGTTAGCGTCAAAGCCAAGGCGATAGAAATCAGGCATGCGAGCGACTTCATGTGCAAAACCATTGGACAAGGAAGCCTGTTTCACAACAAACAAATCGCAGCGGCCGATGTCAGGCCGCTGCTTGACGCTTTGAGCCATGACGGGAAATGTGAATCGAGTGCTGCCGATCGGCGAAGAACGGGATCGTGAAATGCTCAAGGAGGCGACGACCCACACCTACCTTGAAAGCCCGCAGGGCGAGATTCAGGCCCATGTCTTTCTGCCGAAAAAATCCACCGGCAAGCCACGAACCTTGCTGGTTTTTTTCCATGGCGGATTTTGGGATGCCCCCTCTCCCGCCCAATTCGTCCCCCACTGCTTGCATTTTGCCGACCGCGGTGCGGTGGCGGTGGCAGCGGAAACCCGAACCGCCTCGCGTCATGGCACAGGAGCGCTCGAAGCGATCGATGACGCGCGGCATCTGATTCGTTGGCTGCGTCAAAGAGCGGCAGACTTTGAAATCGATCCCGATCGGGTGATTGTTTGCGGTGCCGCTGGTGGAGCCCTGCTGGCCTTGATGACTTCCATGCCCAAGGATCTTGCGGCGGTCGACGGCGTGGATTGCCGCGCACAGGCATTGATCCTCTTCAGTGCGTTGGTCGACGCGGATGCGGACAGTGCGGCGTTTGCAAAATTTCCCAATGAAACGAGCGCCAAAGAAAACTCGCCGCTGCGCTTGGTGCGCCGTCATCTGCCGCCGATGATGTTTTTTCATGGCAAGGCCGATCGCGTCACTCCCTTCGCGAAAGTCGCCTCATTTTGCCGCAAAGCCCGCTGGCGCGGAAATTCGTGCGAGCTCGTGGATTACGAAAAAGCCGAACATGGATTTTTCAACTTCAACCTGAGCCATCACAACTTTGAGCTCACCATCAGCGCGGCCGAACGCTTTCTTGTTGAGCG
>CAYQRP010000004.1:0-28256 GCA_964419815.1 uncultured Luteolibacter sp.
GTTTGCCGCGGCAGCTGTGGCAGGTTGTGTAGGAGCGGTAGCGCGAAAGAAAGACCCGGACATGCATCTTGTAGGCCTTCGTTTCGAGCCAATCGAAAAACCCTTTCACTCCGTACCATGAGCCCGAGCTCCAGAGATCTTCCAATTCTTCGGGTGTCAGGTCCGTTTTTCTACGATCTCCATAGTAGATCCATTCCTGCTCATCCTCGGAGAGATCCTCCCATGGCTGATTCACATCGATGCCGCGTTCCTTGCAGCAACGCAGCAGGTCGCGTTGACATTCGCCGCCGCGATCGCCTTGGAAAGGTTTGATCGCACCCTTGCGGATCGACAGCGAGGGATCTGGCACGGACTTTTGCGGGTCGATGCCGATGACGCGCCCAAAACCACGACAAGTCGGGCAGGCGCCGACGGGATTGTTGAATGAGAAGAGCGAGGGCGTCGGTGCGCGCAGCGTGAAGCCGGTGGCGGGGTTGGTCCAATCGGCGCTGAAGCTTCGGGCAAGTTCGGCCTTTCCATTTGCATTTACCGCGCGAACCGATGCGCGGCCTTTGCCCAAGGTGAAGGCCGCCTCCATCGCTTCGAGCAATCGGCTGCGATTGGCGCGGTTGAGCGTGATGCGATCTTGCAGGACATCGACTGATGCAGGAAGACGCGTCTGGTTTGGCGTTTCGTCGGTGCGAAGAATGGTGCCGTTCAGCACCACGCGCAGGTAGCCTTGTTGATTGAGGAAGGCGAAAAATTCCGCGGGTTTCGTGCCTGCGGGTGCGGGCACGGCGAAAGTGATCAGAACCGTTTGATCCGCGAGGTGTTGCATCGCCCATGCCGCGGCGCTGGTCGCCGTGTCGGGCGCGATGAGTTCGCCGGTATGGGGATCGTGTGCGGTGGCGGCGCGAGAAAAGAGCAGTTTGAGGTAATCGTTGATCTCGGTGAGCGTGCCCACGGTCGAGCGCGTCGAGCGCGTGTGGTTTTTTTGTTCGATCGCAATCGCGGGCGGGATGCCTTCGATCGCATCGACATCGGGCTTGTCCATGCGGTCGAAAAACTGGCGGACATAGGGCGAGAAGGTTTCGACATATCGCCTTTGTCCTTCGGCGTAGAGCGTGTGGAAAGCGAGGGAGGATTTGCCCGAGCCTGAGGGGCCGGTGACCACCGTGAGTTTGCCGAGCGGAATCTCGAGGTCGAGGTTGCGCAGGTTGTGTTGGCGGCATCCACGCAGGCGGATCGCGCGCGATGAGGTTTTCTTTCGGGTGGGCACGCCGCGAGTTTAGGCGGGAATGTGTGCACTGCCAGCGGAAGCTGGGCACAGATGCGCGAATTTGATGCAGGCTTCTACAAACCGGGGGCAATCTGCTTTTTGTTGCCGTCGGGAGTGATCACGCTCCGATCGATAAAAAGCGCTTCGCCAACATAGCGTTTGTAGGCCAGGTATGCGAGGGCAATGGCGAGGATCAGCATGATCAAGCCATAGGCCATCGAGCCGCCGGAGGATTTTTTCTTCACAGGAACGGATCGGCCTCGCCGTGGACTTGGGCGGGCCGGCATAGAATGTGCTTTTGGCAAGGGTCCGGTGGCGCCGTGCCTTGCGGTGGGTCTTGCGGGGTGTGCCGCTGCGCTTGCGACTTGGTTTTGGATGTTTGAGATGTCAGCAATGATCTGATGCGCGTTGGCATAACGAGCCTCGGGCACCTCTGCGGTCGCGCGACGGATGATCGCATCGAAGCGCAGGTCGCAATGGGCAATCTGGGACGCGGGCCTTGGATCATCGGCGGGCAGCTTGCCGGTGAGGAGTTCGTGGAGCAGGACGCCGATCGAAAAAATGTCGGCGCGGTGGTTCACCGATTTCGGATTGTTGACCACCTCGGGCGCGGTGTAGCCGGGGGTGCCGTAAATTTCCGCGCCTTCCTGGTGACCGGTGCCGACCGGATGAGCTAGGCCAAAGTCGCCGATTTTTGGCTCATTTTGCAGATCGAGCAGAATGTTCGATGGTTTGATGTCGCGGTGGATGATGCCGTTTTCATGGGCGTGCGCCAAACCGCTGCAAACAGCCGAAATGAGACGCATCACTTCTTTGGGATCGATCGCTTGAGCATGAGTGCTGTGGAAAAGCGATTGGCCCGGCACGAACTCCATGATGATGAAAAGCATGCCGTTCACTTCGCCGAAGTCGTAGACGCCGATGAGGTTGGGGTGGTTGAGCCGCGCCATGCTTTTGGCTTCGGCTTCGAAGATCGTGCAGAAGTTCGGGTCTTGGCTGAACTCGCGTGGCAGGATTTTGATGGCGACTGTGCGGTCGAGCGATTTTTGCACCGCGCGATAGACTGCGCCCATGCCGCCGGTGGCGATGAGGCACTCGATGTGGTAGGCGGGAAAGAGCGGCGCCAGTTGATCGATTTCCGGTGCTTGGAAAATGATTTGGGAAGAATCGCTCATGTCACGGGTGCCAGCCTTTGGGTGTTATGGTTGGAATACCGGAGACTAGATTTTTTGTGTTCGAAATTTCAAGGCCAATTATCGTCGGCGTGCGTTCTATGATTTTCCATTGGCGCTTTGGCGGATGCCGTCGCAGCCTGTGGGGCGTTCCGAGCGAAGCATGAATGCTGACAGCGACCTCACCCACCTTGTCATATCCGCCGCCTTTGTGGTTGCGGGCATGATTTTTGCCCTTGCGGCGTCGATCGGCGGGCTGCGGCGTCTGTCGCGGATTTCGGATGCGTCGCAGGGGCGCGAGCTTCCGCCGCCCTTGCCCTTCGGCAAAGTGCGGGTGGGCCTGTATGGTTCTTTGGATTTGTTGCCGTTGATCCTGATTTTTTCCGCCTTCTCATGGTTGGTGGTCTCCTCGTTGCAGGCATCGGCATCGACGGATCGTGAACTGGCGGTTTCGGATCTTGTGGTGAATATCGCGTTTCAGATTTTCATCGCCGCAATGGTCATGATCTACATGGCACGGCGCACGGCGATTGCCGACTGGCTCGGCCTGCGATGGTCGGCATGGCCGAAGATGTTTCTCGTCGGGCCAGCTTCGGTGATCGGGATGTGGCTGGTGTTTGGCGTGTTGGAGGCTTGCGGTTACATGCGGTGGATGGAGTCGCTTGGTGCCGAGACGGTGCAAGAATCGGTGAAACTTTTGCGAACCACCGAAGATCCTGCGGTGCTCGGGTTGATGGGATTCGCCGCCGTGGTGGTGGCGCCGCTTTGCGAAGAGCTGCTTTTTCGTGGATACCTTTATCCGGTGGCAAAAAAATTCACAGGTCCTTGGTTGGCGGCGTGTTCCAGCGGATTGTTTTTTGCCGCCGCCCATGGCAATCTGACCGCTTTGTTGCCACTCTTTCTGTTCGGTCTGCTGCTGGTGTGGATTTATGAAAAAACCGGCTCGTTGTGGGCGCCGATCGCGGTGCATTTCTGTTTCAACAGCGCCACGGTCATTGTGCAAATTCTCGACCGCTACTACCATATCCTGCCTGAAGTCGCGCCATGAAGCACCTCAGTGACATCGGCGAGGATGCCCTCATCGCTAGGCTGATTTCCAAGGCCCCTTGTGATCCGATGCCAGGCGCGGGACCCGGTGATGACTGCGCGGTCGTTGTGCATTCCACGGACGCGAATCGCCTCGAGCTGCTGAAAACTGATGCTCTGGTATGCGATGTCCACTTTACTCATGATTCGCCGCCGAGGCAGGTCGGTTGGAAAGCGGTGGCGCGGGTGGTTTCGGACTTTGCCGCGATGGGTGGTCGGCCCGAGCGTTTTTTGGTGACCCTTGCCCTGCCGCCCGAAACGGAAATCGCTTGGGCGGAGTCTCTTTACGAAGGGATCGGTGAGGCCTTGCGGGCCTTTGATTCGCAATTGTCGGGCGGTGAGACCTCGCGCGTGCCTGTGGGTTCTGCAGCCGTGATTTCCATTGCGGCAACTGGCAGCGTTGAAAGGAAAAAACTTGTCCTGCGTTCGACTGGCAGGCCGGGTGATGTGCTTTTGGTCACCGGCAGACTTGGCGGTTCGATTGCTCACAAACACCTTCATTTCACCCCGCGCCTCGTGGAGTCCAATTGGTTGGTGTCGAATTTCAAACCCAGTGCGATGATGGACATTTCGGACGGCTTGGCAAAAGACCTGCCGCGTATGGCGAGCATGTCGAAATGCGGATTTGAGCTGGATTTCGAAGCTCTGCCGAAAGAGCAAGGATGCGGGGTGGATCAGGCCTTGGGTGATGGCGAGGACTATGAGTTGCTGATCACGATGGAGCCCGAGCAAGTGGCAAAATTGCAAGCGGCATGGGCGGAGCGTTTTCCAAACTTGGAGCTTACCATGATCGGCCGATTTGTTGAAAAAGGCAAGGGCGTCACTCTGAGTGGCGGGTGGGATCATTTTGCAAGGTAGGCCGATACCTCTGGGAAGATAGGCGTTGCGGCTTGGTGATTTTCAAATCACGGGCGAGTGACCTTGAGTCGCATGAATCGTTTGGGGGCGACGCCTTCGGGCGGATTGTCGGTGACCGTGACGGAAATGGATTCGTCAGATCCTCCTTCGTAGGCAGTTTGCGCGCTGGAATAGAGCGTGGACCAATCGCCTGTCAGATCGCTGGTGCCTTCGACGCGGTAGGTGATGTCGGTAGCGTCACGGCGGCGGGTGAAAGTGAGTTTGAGCAATCCTCCTTCGCGAGAAGCGGTGGGAACAGCGTTGGCGCCCGGGGCGGTGGGGTTGATGCCGAGCGCGTATTTCATGAGGTTGGTCAGACCATCCTTAGCGACACTATGATCGTCGGCGCCTTGTCCGGTGTTTTCAGTCGAGCCAAAATGCAGCAAGCGCCATGCCTCGATCGGCGTGAGGGCATTGCCGAGCGTGACGGAATCGCTGGCGCTGTTGTTGGATGGATTGGCATCACCACCGCCGGAGATGCTGGCGGTGTTGGTCAGTTCGGTGTTGGCATCGGAATTGAAACTGACCTCGACCGTGATCGGCGGATAACTCTCACCTGGAGCAAGCGCGTCCGAACGACTGCAAGTTTGATTGCTTGCGTTGTAGGCCCATCCGTTGCCTGACATCGAGTTGATGCTCATGCCCACAGGCGGTGATTCGCTGAGGGTGATGCTGCCATTGGTGGAGGTGTTGCCGGCGTTGGTGACGAGGATGGAAAAACTGCCGCTGCCGCCTTTTCGAAAACTGCCGCTGTGAGTTTTGGAAAGTGTCAGGTCTGGTCCCGTGACAAAAGTTTGCGTCTCGCCGTAAACGGTGCCGATGGTGCTGCTGGCGGCGATGCGGTAACTGTAGACTGTGTTGGCGCTAAGACTGGTCAAGGCCTGCGAGACTTGGGTGTCGTTGGTGTTATTGCCAATGGCGGCGTAGTGACTGAATTGCAGGTTGTCGAAGATGAGGTTTTGGTTGACGGCTCCCGAGTTGTTGGAATTGAGGTATCCGAAGGCTGTCAGCTTCACACTTGGGCCAAAGGATTTGAGTGTGCCGTTGATCGTTCGGTAGGCAGCCTCGTTGCGAAATTTTACCCCGCCGGTGTAAGCGCCGGTCAGTGTGTCGAAATCGATTTTCACATCGATGATGCTACCCCGCACTTCCGCTCCCATGTCGATCATGTGCTGACCGCTGGAATCAGTGATCATGATTCCGTTGTTGCCGCCGAGGCTTCCGCTGGCGGGCATGATGCCGATGGAAACCAGCTCGCCCGCACCGAAGGATGTGTCGGTCGACGACTTGAGGTTCACGCCAGAAAATCCTTTGCTGTTGTCGACATCGAAGCGCATGGAAAACGTCCAGCTGCCGAACTGTTGGTTGCCGTCGCTAAGCGTGCGGTAGCCCGAGTGGGCGCCGCGAGTGGTCGAGGTTCCCGCCCGCACGCCGAAGGATTTTGCGCCATCGATCATGCGCCCGCTTGTGCCGTTGCCGCTGCTGGACGTGACCAGCAGGATGCCACCCCGCGAGCTGCTGGTGGTCGTGTAGAAATTGTAAGTCCCGAATCCGCTGCCGCCGTTGTTATTGGGAGAGGTGTAGGAAAAACTGCCATAGCTCTCGGCATCGTCGCTGGCCGATTTGCGCGTGTCGGAAGTGAGGTTGTTGCCGCTGCCATATTCGATCCAGTAGCCCGAGGCTCGGCCATTGGCGTTGATCGTGCCATTGACGGTTGCCGTGTTTGAGCTCACCGGACTTGCCGCACCGGTGGTCACATTCGGTGGCGGATAACCGGTCGAGAAGGTTTGATCGGCCGAATAAGTGATGCCGTTGCTGTTCCATGCTCCGACGCGGAAATGGTAGATTCGTCCCGTTGCCAATCCGCCAAGCGTTGTCGAAATTTCCGTGTCGCCACCCAAAAGCGGAACATCCTGAGCGACCGTCCAGTTGTCATAGTTTTCGCTTGTGCCGTACTCGAACCATGCGTTTGCGTCGGAGCCGTTGGCATTGACCGTCGCATTGAGCGTGGCTCCGGTAGAGGTCACGCCGCTCGCGCCAAACGAGATGATCAGCGGTTTGACCGATAGCGTGGTGAACGATTGCACCGAGCCAGCAATGATGTTTCCGCCACTCGTGGCGATGATGCGGAAAAAGTAGGTTGTGTTGGGCGTTAGGTCGATGACGGACGCCCATTTGTCGACATTGCCGCTTGTGCTGCCGGCATCCTGCGGCGCGGTGGCAAAGGACAAGACATTCGGTTGCACGCCGTACTCGAAATGCACGGTGGTTGGCATGCCGTTTGGGTTGACCGTGCCATTGAGGCTTGCCGAGCCGTTGGTGACGAATGAAGCCGCTGTGGTGGTGGCTTGCGGTAAAATGGTGGAGGTGGTGAAACTTTGATCCGGTCCATAGCTCGTACCTTGTGCGTTGGTGGCAATGGCTCGGTAGTGATAGGTTGTGTTGGCGGCGAGTCCGCTGAGGTCGGAGCTGATGCTTTGTGGCGAGTTGCCGTTGCCGATCGATTGCGCTGTGGTAGTACTGCCATAGGATGTGCTGGTGCCGTACTCGAACCCCGCCGTAGTGTCCGAACCATTTGGCGTGACGGCGGCATTGAGCGTAGCGCTCGCGATTTGGATGTTGCCGGCGGAGGAGGAGTTGATGGTCGGGCGCGCAAGGCTGGATGACTCGCCCGTTGTGAAGCTCGATTCAAAGGCGCCGTGAAGCGGAAGGTCGGTCGAGTCGGTGGCGGAGTTTTCAAGCCGCACCGTGTAGGGCGTGTTGGCGACGAGATTCGATGATGGCGTGAAGGTCAGCACCGTGTTTCCGGCGCTCCATGCAAAGTTGCCGCCGGTGTTGGGCGTGATGGAAAATGCCGCCTGAGTGGTGGCGGTGTTCATTGGCTTGCTGAAATCGATTGTGATCAGCGTGGCAGGCGAGATGCCGCCTTGATCGTGGGACGGCGCGATCGCGTCGACCACTGGCGAGAGGTCCTGAGATTGCGATTGGGCGACAAAAATTTTGTATGAAGTCGCCGGCACGCTCATCTCCGGGATGCCGTCGGCGCCAGTGCTTACCGTGATCGTCTCGGCAGGATTGAGCGCATTTACCAGCACCGTGCCGGCGGGGTGGATGGTGGGGCGAGCGGCGATCGTTTGCGCGGATGTCGCCGTGTTGAGCACCACGAAGACTTCTTCGCTGTCGAGGCGGCGCGCATAGGCGAACAAGCCAGGCGAAGAAAAATTTGCCCACAGGTTCACATGCTCACCCGTGCGAAGGGCAGGGTAAAGTCGACGCAGATTGTTGAGCTTGGCAACCAACTTGAAGCGGGCGCTGGTCATGTTGAAATTGTCACCGAGTGAAGGTCCGCTTTCGAATTGACCGTCGAACATGTCCTCGCGGTTGCTTGGATCGCCCGCGCCGTTGAAGTCCTGCTCGGTGCCGTAATACAGACAGGGGATTCCTCGGGCCGTGTAGAGGAAGGCAAGCGCGACCTCGAGGCGCGCCGGGCTGCTGCCGGTGGTGTTTAGGAAACGTGGCTGATCGTGGTTGTCGAGAAAGGTCACCAGCGACATCAGCGACGACGCGTCGTAGTTGCTGGCATTGAGGTTGTTGTAGCGCGATTCCAGTTGTCCCGTGTTGCCGGTGGCCGAGGCAAAGACGCTGTTGATCTGATAATAAAGCGGGTAATCCAGCACCGATTCCATCTTGTAGTTGGCGGACGATTTTGTGCCGGTGTAGGATCCGCATTTTGCATCGGAGCCATCATAGACTTCGCCGAATTGAAAAAAGTTCGGTTTGTCGGCCGCCGTGGCCGCTGCGCGAATCCGCGGGCTCCAGTCGTTCCAGAATCCCATCTCGACATGCTTTACGGTGTCGATGCGATAGGCATCGAAACCGACGCTTTGGATCCAGTGGGAAAAAATTTCCGCCATGCGGTCGCGCACGTAGGTTGTCTCGGTGCGAAAATCGTCGAGCGAGAGCAGTTCGCCGTATTCGACCTGCGTGGCATCGCCCCAGTTTTGAGTGGCGCCGTTGTTGTGAAACAGCGATTCGAGCGGAACACCGAGCGCCGCGTTGTCAAACGGAGCGGCGTAACGACGCGAGCCGTTGTAGCGCAGCGAATAGCCGTCGGGCGGATACTTGAAATTCGGAAATCCGCCGTCGCCACTGTCGATGATCGTGCTGCCGTGATTTACGACCACATCATTGACCACCAGAATGCCGCGTTGGTGGGCGGCGTGAATGAAACTTTTCAGATCGTCGAGCGAACCCATGCGCGGGTCGGTCTGATAAAAGTCGGTGGCCGCGTAACCATGATAGTCGCCGTTGCCGTTGAGCAGGACTGGCGAGATCCACACCGCGGTCGCGCCAAGCGATTTGATGTAGTCGAGCTTGCGCTCCGCTCCCTTGAAGTCGCCACCGTGAGCGCGACCGCCATCGGCGGGATTGAAATTCGGCGAGAGATTGTCATTGCCGCTGTCACCATTGAAAAAACGGTCGGTGATGATCTGATAGATGTTCTGGTGGCGCCAGAAATCCGCCGTGAGCTCGGGAGTGTAATTCGGATTTTGCGTCAGCAGAATCCGATCGAGGCGAAACCCGGAGTCGTGCATCCAGATGTGAATTTGGTGATCACCGGCTGAGGGAACTTCGATGCTAACCGGCGCGCTCGAGCTGGGGCCGCTCTGGGTCCAGCTCCAGCTGTTGAGGGTTTTCACATTCAGCACCGGTTGAGCGGCAGTCACGCCATTGATGCCAACACTCACCATTGAGTCATCGGTCGTTTCGGCAAAGCCTCGCAGCCAGACAAAGTAGGTTCCCGGTCGGGTGAAATTGACCGTGTATCTCAGTTCGGGGCTCGCGCTGCTCCAGTTGGCAGTGACCGATGGCCCGTCGGACGGCGTGATTTCCATGAAGCCCGTGCCCGAATAGCCGGGAATGCTGTTGGAGGCCTGCCAGAAATAAGTGGTCCCTTGAATCGTGCGCGAGATGACTTCCGGCGACTGCTCGGCCTGAATCATGGCGATGCCGCCGGACTCGAAAGCGCTCTGGGCCGTGAGCCAAGCATTCGTCGAAAACAGCATCGCCGCCACGAGCGAGGCAATGCCACCTGAGAAACGATTTCGCATGCGCCGATTCATCCTCGGTGGGGCGGGGTGGGTGGCAAGCATCATCAGCCGTCATATGTGCTTTTTATCATCACCGGTTGCGTCAATCTGCGGGACGCGCGACAACTCGCAACGAATCGAAATTTTTATGCGTTTTACCGCACATGGAATATTGCCAATTTCGGGACAAGTGGCTATAGGTGCGAGCAATGGATCGCAGCATGCCGCAGCTTGAATTCCGATGGACCTCTTGGCTGCGGGTTTTGAGGTTTCCGGCACCAGTCAAAGAGCGGCCCGCAAGAGAGGATGGCGGCCTCACGGCATGGTGCACCGAGGCATCGTACGACCTTGCTTTGCCCGAGCTCGCACGCAAGGTGCGGGTTGTTTGGAATCCTCGCATGCAGACCACCGCCGGTCGCGCGTGGTGGCCCGACCGCACGATCGAGCTGAATCCGAAATTGCGCGACTGCCAGCCGGAAGAACTTTGGCGCACGCTCAAGCACGAGCTCGCGCACCTCGTCGCCTTCGAGCGTTGCGGCCGACGTCACATCGATCCACACGGCCACGAATGGCAGACCGCTTGCATCGAGCTCGGCATCCCTGGTGAGAAACCATTTCACACGCTGCCCTTCAAGCGCCGCCGCATGAAGCGCAACCATTCGTACATTTGCCCGAACTGCCTTGGCCTCGTCCACCGCGTGCGCCCGATCCAGCGCGCGGTCGCCTGCTACGACTGCTGCCGCAAGTTCAACCGCGGCGCGTACCACGAGCGTTTCAAGCTCATGAAGTACAAGCCGGTCTAACCATCGCGCAGGGACGGATTTGTGCCACGGGACCCGATAAAATTTCCCGTTTCAGGCCGTGAATGACGCCCAAAGGGCCGGATTTTTGACAAATTTCCCGAAATTGCAGCGATTTTTTCAACTTTGGGCTTGCGTCCGCCGCCCGCGCCCCCATTTAATCCGCGCCCCGCATTATGGCTAAGAAAAGTTGGATCGCCCGCAACGAGCGCAAGAAGCAAACCGTCGAGAAGTACGCCGAACTCCGCCGCAAACTCAAGGCAGAGAAGGATTACGTTGGTCTTTCCATGCTGCCACGCGATGCCAGCCCAACCCGCGTCATCAACCGTTGCGAAATCACCGGCCGCCGTCGCGCGTTCCTTCGCCGTTTCCGCCTTTCCCGGATCACTTTCCGCGAGCTTGCCTCGGCGGGAATGCTCCCAGGCGTAACCAAGTCCAGCTGGTAAGCTGGCACGGAATACGCTCTTTGTGGCGTGGAACGGAAACTACCCGGTCCGCGCCCTCCTAAATGCCGATTTACGAATACCGCTCCGAAGCACCCGAGGATCCCGAAAGGTCCTGCCGTGTCTGTGCCCGCGGATTTGAACTCCGCCGCCCAGTCGATCGCGCTCCCTTGGTCGACTGCCCGCTTTGCAAGCACCCCGTGCGCAAGGTCATTTCGCGCATCAATACGCCGAGCATCACCAAACCGCTTTCGGTGAGCGATGCCAAAAAAGCCGGCTTCACCGTGCTCGAGAGGCGCGACCAAGGGGTGTATGAAAAACTCTGATTGGATATCCCGATGATCGCACTTCCCCTCACCGTGGATTTATTGGCATCGGCCACGAGCTTGCCGCCGACGGAGTTTCCGGGCCTTGGCAAATCGCTGCTCTACATCTTCGGCATCATTTTCTTCCTGTTGCTCAACGCGTTTTTCGTCGCGTCGGAATTTGCCATCGTCAAAGTCCGCCCAAGCCAACTTGAAGCCGAGGCAAAGAACCGGCCGGCCAAACTCAAGGTCGCACTGCATGTGGTCAACCACCTCGACGGCTACCTTTCCGCCAATCAGCTCGGCATCACGATTTCATCGCTGGCGCTCGGTTTCCTCGGCGAGCCGTTCGTTGAGGCATTGGTCGCACCCCTGCTCCTGATGACCGGGATGTCATTGTGGTGGGTCAAGCTGATCTCCTTCGGTTTGGCGATCGTGTCATTTACTTTCCTGCATGTGGTGATTGGCGAACTGATGCCGAAATCACTGGCGATCAGCCGCTCGGTTCCGACCACGCTCGCGTTGGCCGCTCCGCTGCATGCGTTTTACCGCTCGGCCCACTGGGCGATCCGCGTACTCAACGGCACCGCAAACTGGCTGCTCAAGAAACTCTTCAACATCGAGCCCGTTAGCGAAGGCGGGCACTCGCACTCGGCCGAAGAACTCGCCTTGCTCGTCACGCAAAGCGGCAAATCACAGGAAGTGACCGAGACCGAACGCGAGATCCTCATCAACGCGCTCGGTCTGAACGAACTCTGGGTGCGCGATGTGATGACCCCACGCAACAAGGTGATCGTGCTCGATGCCGACGAGCCCTTCGAGCGCACCCTCGAGCTTGCGATTCGTAGCAAGCACACACGTTTCCCGCTGGTGAAAGGCCACCTCGACCACTCCATCGGCCTCATTCACATCAAGGACCTTTTCAAACTCATCAACGACCCGAATCCCGACCTGATGCGAATCAAGCGCGATCTCAAGATCGTGCCCGACACGATGCCGCTCGATACGCTGCTGAAATTTTTCCTGCGCGAGCACGCGCACCTTGCCATGGCGGTCGACGAGTTTGGCACGCCCGTAGGCATCGTGTTCCTCGACAACATCATGGAGGAACTGGTGGGCGACATTCAGGACGAGTTCGACAACGAGCGCTCGGCATTCACGCGTGTAAACGATGACGAATTCGTGATCGAAGGTTCGATGACGCTCAATGATTTGGGCGGCCATGTTCCCGAGCTGGTGCTCGAAAGTGGTGAAGTGACCACGGTCGGCGGATACATCACCCAGCAGCTGGGCAGGTTTCCCGAAGTCGGCGAGACGGTCGAAATCCTTGGCTACGAAGCGCGCGTCACCAGCACCGATGGTCGCCGCGTCGGGCAAATCCATTTCCGCAAAGTTCACAAGCCGGAGGACGAGGAAGAGGAAGCGGGCTCGATCGAGGAATGATGGGTCGCCGAGCGGCAATGGCCGTGCTTCGTCAAAGCGCCTAGGCTCAAGTTCCGCAAAAGGTTCGATATGGCGTGTCCGATGCGGGCGGCGGGCAGCTGTATTCGTCGTCAGCCCGATCCGCATAAGGATTTTCGAGTGCAGCAAGCAGCCGCTCGATTAAGGAAAGATCGCCATTGTCGCTGGCCGCGGCGAGTGCCTCCTCGACCTTGTGATTGCGCGGGATCACCGCCGGGTTGTGAGATCGCATTTGAAGCGCGACTTCGGAGAAGGATTGCGGTTGGCGGGTGAGCCGCTCGTGCCAACGGGCGTGCCATGCCGCGAAGCCATCATCGGCAAAGCATGGCGCAACAATCGCGTTTTCATGACTCAAAGCGCGGAAGCTGTGGGTGAAATCTTTGCGGTTTTGTTGCATCCATTCGAGCCATGCCTGAATGAGATCGCGATCTTCCGGCTCATCCGTCATCAAGCCGAGTTTTTTTCTCATGCCCGCAAGCCAGTGACTTTGAAAGATTTCTTCAAATTCACCCAATACCTCATTGGCGAGATCGACGGCAATTTTTTCATCATCATGCAGCAATGGCAGCATCGCTTCGGCGAGTCGTGCCAGATTCCATCGCGCGATCTCCGGCTGATTTTGATATGCATAACGCCCCTGGCGGTCGATCGAACTGAAAACGGTCGCGGGATCATAAACATCCATGAACGCGCAGGGGCCGTAATCGATCGTTTCGCCGGAGAGCGCCATGTTGTCGGTGTTCATCACGCCGTGGATGAAGCCGACATGCATCCACTTTGCCACCAGTTCGCACTGGCGATGCGCAACCGCTTTGAAAAATTTGATGTGACGTGCTGCATCATTGGGAATTTCCGGAAAATGCCGCTCGCGTGTGTGATCGGCCAAAGCCCGCAGCGCCGCCAAATCTTCGTGTGCGGCGGCCCATTGAAATGTCCCGACGCGAATGTGACTGGCGGCAACACGCGTGAGCACCGCGCCGGGAAGTTCGTCGTTGCGAAACACCGGTTCGCCAGTCGACGCGACCGCAAGACTGCGGGTCGTCGGAATGCCAAGCGCGTGCATTGCTTCGCTGATGACATACTCGCGCAGCATCGGTCCCAGTGCCGCACGACCATCGCCGCCGCGCGAAAACGGCGTGCGCCCCGAACCTTTGAGCTGAATGTCATATCGCGTGCCACTCGGCGCGAGATGTTCGCCCAGCAAAATTGCCCGACCGTCACCGAGCGCCGTGAAATGGCCGAATTGATGACCCGCATACGCCTGCGCGATCGGATCGGCGCCTTCCGGTATCTGATTGCCCGTAAAAATCCCGTGCGCTTCCGGGAGAGTGAGCATTTTCGCATCCAACCCGAGCGCATCCGCCAGTGCGTGATTGAAGATCAGCAAACGCGGTTCACGCACCGGCACTGGACGCGTTCGAACAAAAAACAGTTCCGGCAATCGCGCATAGGAATGATCCCAGCGCCATGCGGCGTTCGTGTCGGAGGTCGAGTGCAAGCTCACAGCAAAAAATCGGTAAATTCGGAATCGGCAAAGAGGAAGCCTTATCGACCTTCGATAAAAGGCAAATTTCGCAACCGCTGCAGTTTTTGCGAGTCTGCCTTTGACGCCGCGGATCGTGATGCGCATCTTTTCCGCGATGGCTTTTGCCGAGGTGTTTCCGCAACTTCTTGAGAACCCGACGCCGCTGATGCGGCGCTTCGAGCGGATGATTGCGGACGAGCGAACCTACGGACTTGAGGCTCTGGCGCGGCAGAGTCAGCAGGTCACGCGTCGCCATTTCGGCAGAACAATGCGCTTGTTTGCGCCGTTGTATCTTTCCAACGAATGCGTGAACAACTGCAGTTACTGCGGCTTTTCGCGCGATGCGAAAATTCTGCGCACGACGCTGACGGTGGATCAGGTAGTGCGCGAGGCACGACATCTGCACGGGCTTGGTTTTCGCAACCTTCTACTGGTGGCCGGCGAGCATCCGAAGTTTGTTTCCGATGGCTATCTTCAGGACTGTCTCGACGCGCTCAAATCGTTCATTCCCACACTAGGTATCGAAGTCGGGCCGATGGAGGACGATCAATACGCGGAGATTGTCGCGCACGGTGCGGAAGGTCTCGTGGTGTATCAGGAAACCTACGATCGTGAGGTTTATCAAACGCTGCACACCGCAGGACCAAAGAAAAATTTTGATTGGCGCCTCGATTGTCCCGAACGTGCGTACAAGGGGGGCTTTCGCCGCATCGGCATCGGCGCGCTGTTTGGTCTGGCCGACTGGAAACTCGAAGCGCTGGCTCTATGCGCGCACCTTGAATATCTGTACAAACACTGCTGGAAAGCGCAGCTCACCGTCGCCTTTCCTCGCATGCGTCCGTACGCGGGAAATTACGAATATGTGCCCGACCCACAACGCTTGCTGCCCGACAAGGCACTGGTTCGCATGATTGCCGTGTTTCGCATTCTTTTCCCACAAGTTGGGATCGTTGTTTCCACCCGCGAACCATCCTCATTGCGCGACGCGCTTGCGCCGATCGGCGTGACGCACATGTCGGCCGGCGCCCGCACCGAACCCGGCGGCTACACGGGCGCGGGCAGCGACGATCTTCATCTCACGGTCAAGGGTCGACGAGTCGAACTCGAATCACGCAGCGGTTGCGAAAAGGCCACCGAGCAGTTTCAGATTCACGACACACGGGGTGCTGATGAAATTGCAGCCATGTTGCGCGCGAAAAACATGGATCCTGTCTGGAAGGATTGGGACGAAAGCCTGCTTGCAGCGAGGTGAAACCGCGTTAACCGTTGCGATTTGCCATCGCCACCACGGCAAAAATGTTGCATGATGAAAGCAATGAGCGATCCCGACGAGTTGGCATTTTTCCAATTCATGGCTACGGAAAGGAGCGCATCCGAGCGGACTCTCGTGAACTACCGTGCGGCACTGGAATCTTATCGTTCATGGTGTGGCGCGCGTGATGGGGGATGGCGCAAGGCTTCGGCGGATGACTTTCGCGACTATCTTTTTTTCCTGCTCAAGGACGGCTTGAAGAAATCCACCATTCGCCTGCGCTTTGCCGCGCTGCGTTCGTTTTACAAGTTTCTCGTGTTGCGTGGCGGGCTTGGCCGGAGTCCGGTCGCCGACGTACAACTGCCCAAACCCGATCGCGGCCTGCCGGTTGTGCTGAGCATTTCGCAAATGGATGATCTGCTTGCCGTGCCTTTGCGCATCGGCACCGACGCAAAAAGTCCGCCATGGCTGCCGCAGCGCGACGCGGCCATTCTTGAGTTGTTCTATTCGTGCGGCTTGCGGATTTCCGAACTGATCGCACTCGATGTGCGGGATCTTGATTTCATTGGTGGCACGGTGAAGGTTTTTGGCAAAGGCTCAAAAGAGCGCATTGTGCCGGTTGGCGAACCCGCGCTTGCAGCGATCCAACGCTATCGCCAAGAAGCAGCTGTCACCTCGGGACCGCTCTTTCTCAGCAAGCGCCGCACGCGCATCACCCAACAGGCGGTCGACCTGATGCTGCGCAAATGCCTCAAACACAGCGGCATTCCCTTTGCAGTGAGCCCGCACAAACTTCGTCACAGTTTTGCGACACATTTGCTCGATGCGGGTGCCGATCTCCGCAGCGTGCAGGCGATGCTCGGCCATGCCTCGCTCTCGACAACGCAGATCTACACCCACGTCACCAAAGAACGACTCAAGCAGGCCTACGATGAGGCTCACCCGCGCGCATGAAACGATCTTTTTCCAACACCATTCTGGGAGCACTTGTCTGTCACCTGCTTGCCGCATGCGCGACTCACTCCTCGCGCGTGCCAACTGAGGATCAAATCCGAGATCATTTGCGCGAGAAAAAATCCGTCTCGATTTTATTCATCGGCAACAGCCTGAGCTTCGGGCTGCCGAAGGAATTGGAAAGAATCACCCGCAAAAATGGCGTGGAAGTGCGCGCGACCTTGCAGGCGCACAACGGATGGAATCTTGCGCGGCACTCTGCTGACGCGGTCACGCTCGAAGTCCTGCGTGGCTCGCCTTGGGACATTGTCGTGTTGCAGGAGCAAAGCCGCATTCCGTCGCAAGCGATCAAAAGGCGCACGGACATGCTTCCTGCGGTTGAGTTTCTTGCGCGCGAGGCCCGCGCGGTCGGCGCGTTGCCCGTGCTCTATCAAACCTGGGGCTATCGCGATGGAGACAAACAGAAGATTCGCGATGATTTTTTTGCGATGAACCAACGGCTGCGCGATGGTTATCAGGTTGCCGCACGAGCCGAGAAAATGCCCGTCGTGCGTGTGGGCGACGCATGGGAAATCGAGATGAAAAAGGATTGGGGCACGCGGCTATTCATGTCCGACGGGCTTCACCCGAGCCGCGACGGAGTGCGGCTCAACGCGCGGGTTTTTTATGAGACTTTGTTTTCTCAGGCTGCGCCAAAGAATCGCAAGATGCGCTTGAATGCCGCAAAGCCCACACGGGGTGGAGGATAGCGCATGGCCGGATCGGGCTTGAATGGTCGGCGCATGATCGATCTCCGGTGACTAAAGGCGTCGAAGCTGGCCTTGCCGTGACTCGCACCCATGCCGCTTTCGCCAAGTCCGCCAAAAGGCAACTCGCGGCCAATCAAATGCATGAGCGTGTCGTTGATGCATGCGCCGCCCGAGCGGATTTCGTTCAAGAGCCGATCCTGAACCTCGCGATCATGAGTGAAGGCATACATGGCCAATGGTATCGGCTGCGAGCGTTCGTATGCGATGACTTGATCCAGGTCGTCAAACGCACGCAGCGGCAAGATGGGTCCGAAAATTTCCTCGGCGAGCAATGGTGCATTGTCCGAAATTTGTGAAACGACCGTCGGCGCAAGGTAGAGGTCATCGGTGTCGCGCGCGCCGCCGCATTCGATGTGCGCTCCGTCCAGCAACGCGCACAGTCTGTCGAAGTGTCGGCGGTTGATGACGCGCCCGTATGAGGCGCTGCGTTGCGGATCAGCGCCAAAAAATTCACCGATGGCCTTGATGATGGCGGCGATCAACTCGCGTTCGATGCGGCGGTCGACCCACACATGGTTGGGTGCGACGCAGGTTTGTCCGGCATTGAGAAATTTCCCCCAAACGATGCGCCGTGCGGTGATTTCGATATCCGCGTCGGCGCAAACGATGGCGGGGCATTTTCCACCAAGCTCAAGCGTCACCGGCGTCAGATGCTTCGCCGCTGCCGCCATGACTTCGCGGCCCACCCGTGTGCTGCCGGTAAAAAAGATCGCATCGAATTTTTCGCGCAGCATCGCAGCGGCAACCGATTCGTCGCCTTGCACAACGGCAACAAACTCCAGCGGAAAAATTTCACCGATCAGGCGCGCGATCGCAGATGCGGTATGCGGCGCAAATTCTGAAGGTTTCAACACCGCGCAGTTGCCAGCCGCAATGGCGCCAACCAAGGGTCCGAGCAGCAGTTGCAGGGGGTAGTTCCACGGACCCATGATCAGTGCGACCCCCATCGGCTCGGGTCGTACGCACGAACTTGACGGCCAAGCCATCCACGACTCACGGATTTTTTTGGGCCTCGTCCACGACGAAAGGTTTTTGAGCGCGTGACGTATTTCGCCGGTGACCATACCGAGCTCCGCCGCAAAGGCATCGTGCGCGCTTTTGCGCAAATCCGCGTGCAAGGCATCGAGCAAAATTTGCTCGTTTGATTCGATGGCTTCGAGCAGCGCGCGCAGGCTCTGGCGGCGGTGGTCTGCGGCGAGAGTTCGCCCCGATTGGAAAAACGCCCTCTGGCGCGCGATGAGTGCGGGGAGTTCCATATTCTGTTTGCCGCATCGAGGCCTTCGCGTCATGATCAGTCAAGCCATGTTTCGCCAGCTTTCCATCAGCCTGCTTGTCACGCTTGCGATTGCCTCGGGTGCGGAGGCTCCGGCAGCCGACCCTGTGAAAAGTTCGGCCGAGATGGCTGCCAGTGGTGTTGCGGAATTCAATGCCGCCTTCAAATCATGGGATGCCGATGGCTTCCAAAGGGCCGCCGGTCTTTTTTGCAAGGCGGCTGAGAACGAACCGACATCGGTCTCATACAAATATTGGGAGGGCATTTCTCAGTTTCATCGCATGCTGCAGATCGAGAGCCGACCGGGCGGCAAGGAGAGCCCGCCCGCCCGATCCGCACTCGATGCGGCGCTGAAGGCCTTTGATCGCGCGCTCGAGCTCGATGCCGACCATGCTGAATGCCACGCGTTGATTGCCACGCTCTTCGGCATGAAAATCCACAACAACATGCTCAGCGCCGTGCGCTATGGCCCGATGCTTCAGCAACACCAGAAAGAGGCGGTACGCCTCGGCACCAAAAATCCGCGTGTGAAATATCTCCTTGGTGTCGGTCTTCTTCACACCGCAAGGGATGATGAGGCCAAACGCAAAGCGCTCGACACGCTTCTGGCGGCTGAAAAACTTTTTGCCGATGAGGCCAGCCAGTCGGGTGATCCGCTCAGTCCGCGCTGGGGTTCGAACAGCTGCCGCACCTTCATCGGCGTCGCTTACAAAATGCTCGGCCGCAACGCCGAAGCCATCGATTATTTCAATCGCGCTCTTGCCGAGCATCCGTCCGACCACATCGCGCGCCAAGAGTTGGCCGCCGTCCTCTCCAAAGAACCCAGCACCAAGGAAGCCATCAAGCCATGAGCGGAAAAAATGTCATCGTGATCGGCTCCGGACTCGGAGGAATTTCCGCAGCCATCTCACTGGCGCAGGAAGGATACAAGGTCACGATTCACGAGAAAAACCCGCAGATCGGCGGCAAGCTGAATGTGCTCAAGGCCGAAGGCTACACATTTGATCTAGGCCCTTCGATCCTCACGCTGCCGCACATTTTTGAGCGTCTTTTCGAACGATCGGGAAAGAAAATGGCGGACTACATTCCGATCCGCACGCTGCGCCCTCATTGGCGAAATTTTTTCGAGGATGGCAAGGTGGTCGATCTCGATCCGGACCCGGCGGTGATGGCAGCCGAAGCTCGCAAGGTGGGCGAGGATCCGGCAAATGTGGAAAAATTTCTCAAGTACTCTGCCGACCTCTATGATCTGGTGAATGAGGGTTATTTCGAGCAGGGGCTCGATACCTCGGCGGCATTCCGTGAATTTTACGGTCTCGGAAAATTTCTCAAATTCGATCTGTTCCGTTCGATGCACGGTGGCGTCGCAAGGCATCTCAAGACCCGTCACATGCGCGACATCTTCGATTATTTCATCAAGTATGTCGGATCGTCGGCGCTCCATTCCCCGGCATTCATGAACTGCATGGCGACGATCCAGTTTCGCTACGACCTCTGGTATGTCGACGGCGGGCTCTATGGCATCGCGCTCGGACTCGGCCGCCTGATGGACGAGCTCGGCATCACCGTGCACCTCAACAGCGAGGTTGGCGAGGTGCGCAAAGAAAACGGCCGCGTCACCGGCATCGTCGCGAATGGCGAGTTTCATGCTGCCGACATCGTGGTTTCCAACATGGAGGTGATTCCAGCGTACGAGAAACTCCTGCTCGAGGACGAGGCCTTCATGCGCACACTCGACAGATATGAGCCGTCCTGCTCGGGTCTCGTGCTGGAGCTTGGGCTCGACCGCAAATACCCGCAGCTCGCCCACCATAATTTCTTTTTCTCGGCCAATCAGAAGACCCATTTCAAAACGGTTTTCCGCAAACGCCAGCTTCCTCCCGATCCTACTATCTATCTAGTAGCAGCGTCCCGCACCGATCCGACGGTCGCTCCCGAAGGCTGCGACTGCCTCAAAATCCTGCCTCACATCCCGCACATCGACGACAAACGGCCGCTCACTCGCGAGGACTACATGGCATTCAAGGACCGCGTGCTTGAAAAACTGGAACGCATGGGCCTCACCAATCTTCGCCAGCATGTAGTTTTCGAACATTGCTGGACGCCTCACGACATCCGCGAGCAATACCTCTCAAACAAGGGATCGATCTACGGCGTGGTCTCGGATCGCTTCAAAAACCTCGCCTTCAAAGCCCCCAAGCAGAGCGTGAAGTACCCGAACCTATTCTTCGTCGGCGGTTCGGTGAATCCCGGCGGCGGCATGCCCATGGTCGTCCTCTGCGGTCAGAATGTCGCAAAAAAGGTGGTGGAGTGGAACCGCTAGTCTGCCTTTGATGAACTCCATGCGCGATCAGGGTGGAAGTCGCGCAAGGGATCTGCTAGCGTTGCCGCACAAGTGCTGATTTTCTTCATCGCTGCTGTCACGCTCCTCTGCGTTTCGGGTTGGCTCATTGCCTTGCGGCTCAGGGCGGGGGCGGCGTCGGCGATTGGCGGCATGGAAAATTTTTCCGCTGAAGATGTTTCACTCATCATTCCCGCACGCAATGAAGAACACAACTTGCCGAAGCTGCTTGGCTCGCTTGCAAACCAGCGGGCTCGCTTGCGTGAGCTGATCGTGGTCGACGATGGCTCGACCGACCGCACGGCGGAAATTTCAAAATCACATGGCGCGCGAGTGATTACCTCCGAGCCACTGCCAGAGGGCTGGCGCGGCAAGACGTGGGCTTGCCACCAAGGCGCGCAGGCAGCGAGTGGCGAATGCCTGATCTTCATCGATGCCGACACCTGGTTTGAGGATGGAGGGCTCGATCGTGTGCTCACACATTACCGGGGCGGGGCTTTTTCCATCGGGCCCTATCATGCGGTGGAAAAAATCCATGAGGAATGCTCACTGTTTTTCAATTTGGCAATGAGCGTGGGCACTTTGCCTCAGGGTCTGTTCGGTCAGTTTCTGATGATCGGTCGCGATCAATATGAACGCATCGGCGGTCATGCCTCGGTGCGGGGCAGAGTGCTGGAAAATTTTCGTCTTGCTGAAGCCTGTCGCGAGCGCGGCATCAGGGTTCGCAGCATGAATGGCCGGGGCATGATCGCCTTTCGAATGTATGCGGATGGGATGACTTCGCTGATCGAAGGATGGACCAAAGGTTTTGCCTCTGGTGCCAATCACACACCGCGCAATTCATTGCTTTTGGTCATTTCATGGATGAGCGCGCTGATGCTGCCGCCGTTGGCAGGGTGCTTGAGCGGTGACTGGCGCCTTTGGGGATCAGC
Source organism: uncultured Luteolibacter sp. (assembly GCA_964419815.1). GTDB lineage: Bacteria > Verrucomicrobiota > Verrucomicrobiia > Verrucomicrobiales > Akkermansiaceae > Luteolibacter. Next base: position 21,599 of record CAYQRP010000004.1, read on the forward strand.
GTCCGCGCTGGCGGCTGCGCAAGTCATTCTGATCGGTCGAATGCTCGGTTCGTTTCGATTGGCAAGCCTGGCTCTCTATCCACTGCCGCTCGCATTCTTCTTTGCGCTCTTCACCCGCTCGGCCATGATGTCGGGAAAAAAAGTCCGATGGAAAGGACGCGACATTCATGCAGACTGAACTGCCACTTTGGGTCATCGCTCTGATCAATGCACTCGCTTGGCCGGTGATTCAGCTCGGCTTGGCGTGGGCATTCACGCGCATGCCGGATCATTGGTTCGGGCGTGATGCCGCACCAAAAAACTGCCCCTGCGAAAAGCGCTTTATGGAGCGTGTGCTGCGCGTGAAAGATTGGAAAGATCACCTGCCCGACGCGGCAACTTGGTTTGCGGGCGGATTTGCAAAAGCGAAACTTGGCGGCAACGACCCCGAATACCTGCGCCGCTTCATTCGCGAAACTCGGCGCGGAGAACTATGCCATTGGTGCGCGATCGCATGCGTCGCATTCTTTCTCCCATGGAATCCGTGGTGGGCCGATCTTGTTATCATGACTTACGCGATCGCGGCGAACCTTCCCTGCATTCTCGTTCAGCGCTACAACCGGTCACGGCTTTCAAAGCTTCTTGCACGCAGTCGGGCGAAGGCATGGCTTGGCCAAAAATAGCTTTAAATAAGGATTTTTTGTAAAAATATCCCTAACCGTCCGATGCGGCGAATGAAGGGGTTTTTTCCAGCAGTGGAAATTCGTCGCTGTTTCCCTCATGCCCGCTACGCGCATGAAAATTCGACAGCATATTCGTGTCGCGTTATCCTGAGCGGTTCGCATGGTTTCACACTCGCACTTGTTTCGCGGCACCAGCCGACCGATGTCTCATCGGATCTGGCGCGACTCAACCGTGCGCAAGCGCATCGTGGAATACCTCGGCGGTGATCACCTCGAGGAGGCGACCTGCTTGTATCTGGGCAGGCTCGACCCGGAGAATCCGTCGATCTTCGACCGTCACCCGCCCGCCGAACTCGATCGACTTCTTGATGACGGATGCGAAATTGCACGATCGCTCGAGGATCGGGAATCGATGCTTATCCACCTCGATATCGAGTACGTCAATTTCGATGACCCCGCTGCCGCCTTCACTGATGCCCATGGCGCGTTTCTCGCGCAAGAGCCTCTGGTTGAGGTGATCGAAACATGGCTGCTCAATTTTGGCATCCGATATCTGCATCTCGTCACCGGCCAAGGGCATCACTTTGTTTGGAAAATTCACAAGCAGTCTGCCGTCGCGAATCGCATCGCCAAGCTCGACATTTGCACGCCATCCGATGGTTTCTCCCGCGAAATTGATCCGCTCTTCGCGCATGTTTCATTACTGATGGAACATTTTGCACACCGCGTGAAACGAGAGGCTGCGGGCCTCTGCGAGCTGCCGGTTGAAATCACGGCCCAGCACGTCGGGCGCGGAAATTCGGGCATGCGCGAAATGCTTTCAATCGACATATCCGAGTATGGCGATCCTTTGCACAGCCGCATGATTCGAATGCCTTACACGGTGTACCGTAAACCTTGGATCTCAGGTCTTTTCGAGCGTCTTGGCATCGAGGATCGCATCACCGAATTCTTCACGCTGCCATTGCATGAAATGGATCTGACGCGCCTGCTGGAGTTACGACATCAACCCGATGAAATCATCGCGCTCGCGCGCCGCGCCGGTGTTCACATTCCTTCCGAGGAACAGGGAACCGCGCGCTTGCTCGATGATTACCTCGGCTCATCACTCGCGAGTTTTCATCGGCAATTTTATGCCGTGCAGCAGGATCCACCCATGAAGTGGCCGAGTGGCTACGACCGCACGCCGCTTGAAAAAATTCCACCCTGCGCCGCCCATGTGCTCCGATTCCCCAATGACCTTTTGCTCAAGCCCAGCGGCATGCAACTCGTCACCCGCAGCCTGCTGGCAAACGGCTGGCATCCGCGACACATTGCGGGCCTGATTCGTTCAAAATTTGAAAACCCTTCGTTTGGTTGGCAGGACAAATGGATCGAGTACAACCCCTCGCAACGCGCGGAATTTTATGTGCGATTGTTTGCAGGTGAGTTGGTCGAGCGGCTCGATAGCGCGATCGATTTCAACTGCGTGTCACAACAGGAAAAACAGTTTTGCTGGCATCCTCGAGGATGCTCGCTCGAGCCGCTTCGCGATGAGCTGCGAAAAAATTTCAACCTCAATCCCGAATCCATATGAACTCATGGCCCTGCGGCATCTCCACCGGATGCTTTTATAAAACCGACATCCTTGAAGCCTTGCCCATGGTGCGTGATGGTGGATTCAACCTCATTGAAGTTTGTTCGTTTCCAAGTCATCTCGATTACCACGACCCCGATCACGTGCGCGAAGCGGGCGATTTGATGCGATCTCTGGGCATTGAGGCCAATTCGTTTCACGCACCCTTTGCCGAACGAATTGACATTTCATCTCCCGACCCGCTGTTGCGCGCCGAAGCCGTGCGGGAAATGCTTGCGGCCTGCGATGCGGCGTCGGTGCTCCATTCTCGCTATGTGGTGTTGCATCCTGGGCCCGAACGCGAAGGCAAGCCGCCGCCCGAGGAATGGTATCATCGCATGCGCTATGCTGCAGAGTCACTCAACCTCGTTGCCGCGCACTGCCGTGATGCGGGCCTCACGCTGTTGCTGGAAAACATGCTTCCGCACCTGATGTTCGGCCATGTGAGCGACATGCTTTTCCTGCTCGGGGCGATTCGCGAAACCAATGTCGGCACCTGCCTTGATACTGGTCATGCATTTTTATCGCGCGATCTCCGTACGGTCGTGCACAAACTCTCGGGTCACCTGCGCATGCTTCATGTGAATGACAATCTCGGTGACAGCGATACCCATCTTTCGCCAGGCGAGGGGGCCATCGACTGGATTTCGCTGATCCGCCAGTTGCGCCAGTGGAATTTCCAAGGCCCACTGATCCTTGAGCTGGCCGACAGCGGCGACTGCCCGACTTGCATCATGCAGCGCGCGCGCGATGCGCGAACCTATCTTGGAGAAATCATGGATCGCTGGAAATGAGCGGTTCTCGAAGCTTGCAGAGTGCCACGGCCGATGCTGAAAATGCGCCATGTTCACTCCGAAGTGGAAAAGTGAGGCCCTGCAACTGGCAAAAGGCGCGCGCAAGTTTGTGAATTACAAGCGCGACCTGCTCAAGGAAGGGCTCATTGCAGAAATCGAATCACGCAGAAACGACCTGCTGGCGGCAATCAAGTCGGGCGATAAAACCAAGGCGGCCGAGGCTTCAAAAATGCTGGAGGCGGCTTGCGAAAATTCCCTACCACGAGAAAAGCCGCTGGGATGGTTTGAGGAAAATGTCGAGGTGATGTTTGTCGCGATCGTGATCGCGCTTGGATTGCGCGCCTATTACCTGCAGCCGTTTCGCATTCCCACCGGATCGATGCAACCCACGCTCAATGGCATCATCGGCAAACCCTTGCCACAGGCCGAATGGCCTTCGTTGCCGCAGCGATGGGTGGAAAAAATTCTTCGCGGACGAAGCTACGTGCGCGTGGTGAATGATCGGGACCGCTTTATCGCAGTCACGCCTCAAAATCGGGTCGACATCCGCGATGTCCAGTTCATGCATTTTTTCAGCCGCTCTGAATTGCATTTCACCGACTCACCACCACTGCGTTTGCCCGCACCGACCAACCCCTGCACGCAGATCGGCCTTGCCGCAGCGATTCAAACCGCCAGTCGCAACGGCGGACTATTGCCCAAAGACACGGTGCTCTGCGAGGGCACAATCGATTCTGGCGACCTTGTTTTGGTCGACAAATTTTCCTATCATTTTCGCAAACCCGAACGCGGCGAAGTTTTTGTCTTCGACACTCTCGGCATTCGCGGAATTCACGAACGAAGCGGCGAGCAGGCGGCCGGATCGCATTACATCAAGCGCCTCTGCGGCGTGCCTGGCGACACCTTGCAAATTCAATCGCCCAACCTGCTCATCGATGGTCGTATCGCCAAAGAACCAGGCATTCAGCGCGTGATCCATGGCGAAGGCGGCTATGCAATCAATCCGAATGGATATGTGCTTGCCGACACTCGTGAGCTAATGGTCCATTCTAGAACCATATCCCAGTACCTCGCCAGCTCCGATGATAAGCTTTCGCTCGCCGGCAAAGATGCATTGCCTGGCATGCGCGAATACGCCGCGCTTGGTGACAATACCGGCAACTCGCTCGATTCGCGCTACTGGGGCCCTGTCAGGGAATTCAATCTGGTGGGACCCGCACTTTTCTCCCTCTGGCCGGTGACCACTGGGCATTGGGGCTTCATTCGTTGAAAAATCAAAACCGTGTCGGACGCATCGGAAATCACCCGGCGCGCAAAGTCGAACCTGGCCTTCGCGTTGCGCATCTTGCCCCGCGATCGCCGCGAGGACATGGTGGTTTTCTACGCGTTTTGCCGCACGATGGATGACTTGGCGGATGATCCAAGCGAGCCACTCACGCGCCGCGAGCAGGCTTTGATTTCATGGCGCGATGGCCTATTGCATGGATTTGAAAATCCGACGGAATTGCAAAAACAGGTGATCGATCTGCGCCAACGCCGCATGATTCCCAATGAACTATTCATCGCGATCATCGACGGATGCCGCATGGATCTCGGGCCGCGGCGATTCGCCACTTGGGAGGATTTGGATGCCTACATCTGGAAAGTTGCCGGCGCCGTCGGATTGGTTTCCATCAGGATTTTCGGATGCGTGGATGCGAATTCGGAAAAATACGCGATCGCGCTCGGGCGCGCTCTGCAGTTGACCAACATTTTGCGCGATGTCGGCGAGGATCTTGCCAATGGCGGCCGCATCTATCTTCCGCTTGAGGATCTCGAGCGTTTCGGATGCTCGGAAGAAAATTTGCACAAGCATTCAATGAGTGCGGAATTTCTGGCACTGATGGAATTTGAGGCTGCTCGCGCGGAAAGTTATTACACCGAGGCCGAGGCGATTCTGCCCGAACGCGATCGCAAGGCTCTGATGCCGGCGCGCATCATGGCCGAGATTTATCGCGCGGTTCTCAACCGCATGCGGCGGGATGGATATGATGTTTTTCGCGTTCGCTACTCGATTTCACGCCTGCGAAAAATTTTCATTTTGCTCCGCTTCATGTTGAGAAAATGATGACCGACGAAAACCACTAACCTGATTTTGGGATGATCAAAACCATTCAAGCGGCCATGCTCGTGATTCTTGTTGTCATGCTTAATGCCTGCGGGCCGCCCCCACCGGTGAGTGCGCCATATTTCATTCCGAATCCGCCCTATCCGCCGCAGCCGGTTGATCTCGCCTCAGATGAATTGCATAGGCCTGACAGCAACGTTGACCAAAATATCCCATCGTCTCCTGCCTTACGCATCGGCGAATACCCTTGGGCCCGCCCGACCAGCAATCCGAACGAAGTCATCAGCCCATACGAGCCATATCATACCATCGACATCAGCGGATTCAGTCATGGACAACTCGCGCGGGATCCGTCGAACCGAAAAATATTTCGCGTGCCGTAGACTGCGTTGCTTTGGCTGACCTCACCCGATGCCCTTGCGCAAGTCGCGAAGACTGAAGAGGAAGGGGCTGGCGGCAGCGGCTTCGCCGCGCATCTTGCGCGCGCCTGAACTTCGCTTCGGCCCGAAACGGTGTCGACCCTGTGCAAATGCTTCTTCGACAAAGAGGCGGCTGCCAATCACAGCGCCATCGGTGAAATAGCGAATGCGATGCCGCAGCATGCGGGCAAGGGGGATTTCGACATCGCGTTCCTGTTTGATGGCTTGATCCTTTGCAATGCCCTTGCGCGTGGTCTTTCGTACCAAGGAACCATCGCGCCCGATGCTCTCGGAAGTTTTTTCCACCGCATGGGCCATGAGCATTCTGCGATACGCTCGGGAAACCTGACCCGACCACAGGGCCGCGTCCGCCGCCATGCCCTGATGCGCGCCCCACGCGCGTACCAAGCCCGCCCGCGCGGTTTTTCCGTTACCTTTGGCTCCGCCGCCAATCGCTTCGCCGTAGCTGCTCCAACGGTATTCGGCCGGATCGGTCACAAGACCCGCACGGATTGGATTGAGATCGATGTAGGCCGCCATGGTGCGCGCTGCGACACCGTCCTCGACGATGACACTTTTGAAGCGGTCTTCCCAAAGGCGACCACTGCGCTCATGGATGCCGTTGTGCCACTGGGTGTAGCGCTGCAGCAGGCCCTTCATGAACTGACCAAGGTCGTGCATGCGGTAGGTGAAGCGGGCGTGGATCTGCCCGACGACGACCGATTCCTCCGCGAGGCCGGCTTTCACGAGTTGACGCGCATCGGCAAGCTCCTTGGCCACAGTGGCCACAAAGGCTTCGTTGTAGAGAGCGGAGAGGCGGTGGAGGAGTTCGGCATCGGACAGGCCGCCTTGAGGCATCGGCGGCACTTCGAGCAGGAGATGGAAGTGGTTGCCCATCAGGCAGTAGGAGGTGATGCGGCAACCGGAAAACTTTTCATAAATGCGCATCAGAGCGCGGAATTTTTCCTTCTCCCGTGGCCCAAGGACATGCCGTCGGTCGACGACGCGCGAGAAGCAGTGGTAGAAAACCGGTTTTGACACCGAATTCCGCCACTCCGCTA
>CAYQRP010000005.1:0-28171 GCA_964419815.1 uncultured Luteolibacter sp.
TCCTCAACAGCGACCAAAGAATTTCCGAAATCGCCTTCAAGGTTGGCTATCAGTCGCTCTCGCAATTCAACCGCAGTTTCGCGCGCATCATCGGCACTTCGCCCACCAACTGGCGCCGCCAAAGACTCTCAGCATCACAACGCGGAAAGCGCAGTCAGTCCTCGACCCAGAATTGAGCAAGCCTCACACCCGCGCTGTAGCGAGCGGCGACGGTATCGCGATGACCTGCATGCCTGCACGTTGCGCGGCGAGGATGCCTGATGGGGCATCGTCGAGAGCAAGGGCTTTGGCAGGATCGGCACCCAGCAGCTTGCAGGCGTGCAGAAAAACATCCGGCGCCGGTTTTCCAAGCGTCACATCATCGGCGGTCACCACTTCGTCAAACCAATCGGAAATTCCTACGGCTTTGAGTGCTTTCTCAATCACCATGCGCGTGCCACCGGTCGCGATCGCCATCGGCACCTTGCCACGCAAGGATTCGGCAAAAGCCGCAACTTCATCAATCAACTCGATCGTGTGAAGCCGCTTCAGGTAGGCCTCGCTTTTCGCAAAAGCCACCGCCTCGGGATCAAGATGCAAATCGTATTCGTCGTTCAGTTCGACCACGATGTCACGAGTCGGACGCCCCCCCATCGCAAAGAACACATCTTCTTTGAAAACTCCGCCGGCACCATAAATCGCCAAAGCCTCGCACCACGCTTCAAAGTGCGCGGGCATGGAGTCTGCAAGCGTGCCGTCAAAATCAAAAACCACCGCGTCAAATCCCGCGGTCGGAAATTCAAAAGGTCCAATCGATGCCATGGCGGCGGTGAGTTAAATTCTCAAAGAGACCTTGGCAAGCACGGCATTTCAAAAAATCGTCCTCTCCTGAGCGCCAATCAAAGCTCAAGAATCCGGTCGCGGTAGCATCCAGCGGGCACTTCCTTGGAAATTCCTTCGGAATTGCGGATCTCAACCTTGCCCTCTAGCACCACCCCCGAGGCAAAGGTCACCGGACCCGAAACCGTCAGCGAATCGCAGCGAAGCAGCCCCGGCACGCCGAGTTCACCTAGGGAATCAACCATTTTGTACTCGTCGGAAAGGACCACCAGCGGCGGCTTGCCCTGCCTCGACCCATCAAGGCGCACCTGCCCATCGGGCAAAATTTCATAGGCATCCGAGCGCAGGGCCAAGAGATCACCGGTGGTCTTGACCGGCGCAAATCGGCTCCTCGGCACTTCGATCGCTGCCGCGCCCTCGAAGCACTCGATCGCCGCTCCCATCGCGACTTCCAGCTGGATCACCGGCGTCGAATGTTTGTCGCGCGGATCCACAGTCTTGAGGTTGCGAATCATCGGCAATGGCAGAACCCCGTCATCGGCCGCGAGCTGTTCCTTGAGCAAATCGAGCCTCAGCCAAAGGCTGTTGGTGTTGAAGTAGCGATGCTTGTCGATGTCTTGAAACGCCTCGAGGTCGGACTCGGGGCACTGAGCCACCTCGCGCAGCAAAAGACGACCATCGGATTTTCTGCGCGCCAAGTGCCCACCTTTGCGGTCAGCCGCCGTGCGGCGCGTGACTTCCATCAGAAAAGGCGCGCCACTCTCGGCGAAATACCGCAAAATTTTTGGATCCATCACGGCGCCAAGATTGTCGGAGTTGGAAACAAAGGCGTACCTCACCCCCTCGGCCAAGAGACGATCAAGCCAACCACTCGCAACCAAGGCAGGATACAAATCGCCGTGCCCGGGAGGACACCACTCGAGTTCGGAATCCGCAGGCCACTCGACCGGCTGCATCGTCGCCGCATCGATTTTCGGAATGCGGTTTTGCATCAGCTCAACCTGATCCGCATCCGCCATGCCCTGCGCACGGTACTTTTGCAAATGCTCCAAGGTCCCCTGGCTGGTGCTGAAACTGTTCATCAGCAACAGACGCACCGGCGCGCCCGCCGATTCACGCAGCGACAAAACCTGACGCACCATCAGATCAAGAAAGTTCGTGCCTTCGCGCACTTCGAGCAGGCTCTTCGGTCCTTGCAATCCCATGCTGGTGCCAAGTCCGCCGTTGAGCTTGATCACCACCGACTGCGCCAGCAAAGCGGCGTCCGCCACCGCATCACCAATCGCATCCAATGACTTCACACCGCTGGCAGGCTCAATGCTCGTCTCATCGATCATCCCGGTCTCATTCGCCAGCAAGGCGTCATAATTTCGGCGAAACGCACGGATTGCGGCATCACCCATGCCGGCGGCGGTCATCTTGATTTCAAATGCTTTGAAGTCTGCCATGAGTTTGAAATTTTGCTGCGCGCACTGTGTCGCGATCACCGATCGGGGTCACGCGAAAAACCACCACTGAGCGAGGGCAAATTTGCTCACAAGCAATCCAAACTCGACACCCGCCATCATGCCGGCAAAATGCTGCGCATGAATGCGCCTGACACCTTTGCGCCCCGTGGCACCAAATCCGATGTCGAGGAAGGCACCGGTTTTTCGCCAAAATTCGATGCTGATGGACTCATCCCCGCACTCGCAATGGATGCCACCACCCGTGAGCCTCTCATGCTCGCCTACATGAACGCCGAGTCGCTGCGCCGCACCCTCGAGCTGGGCGAAGCAGTCTACTGGTCGCGCTCGCGCCAGGAATTTTGGCACAAGGGCGCGACCTCGGGTCACACCCAGAAGATCATCGAAATCCGCACCGACTGCGATCAGGACGCCCTCATCCTGATGGTCGACCAAGCCGGTGCCGGCGCCTGCCACACCGGCCGCGAATCGTGTTTTTATCGGAAAATCCAAGTCTCGCAGGAGGCCGGATCAGCGAAACTCACATGGATCGAAGAGGGAAAATCCTTCGATCCGGCCGCCGTCTACGGCAAACCCTGAAATTCGCTCATTTTCGCGGTTGCAATTGCACGACGGATTCGCTAGCTATCCGCCCCCGCGCACGAAGGCCAACCGGCCAGACGCCACCAAACACGAATTTCCCGCCAAGGAGAACCACATGGACATCATCAGCAAAATCGAGAAGGAACAATTGAAACAGGATGTCGCCGCATTCAATGTCGGCGACACCGTGAAGGTCCACTGCCGGGTCGTCGAAGGCGGCAAGGAGCGCATCCAGATCTTCGAAGGACTCGTCATCGCCCGCAAAGGCGCCAGCGTGAATGCCTCATTCACCGTCCGCAAAATCTCCTACGGCGAGGGCGTCGAGCGTGTGTTCCCGCTTCACACTCCCCGCATCGCCAAGATCGAGGTTCTCAGCAAAGGCAAGGTCCGCCGCGCCAAGCTCCACTACCTCCGCGGCCGCGTTGGCAAGCGCGCCCTGCTCGTGAAGAGCGCGGGCTGATCCAAGGAACCCCGCCAATTTTTCATCAAAGCCCCGACCCTCACCGGCCGGGGCTTTTTTGCGGTCTTGAGCGTTCATCCCATTAGGGGCCGCAAATTACCGCTTCACATCGCCCGATCCGCATCCATCTTCTTGCCGTGATTCGCATGATCCCGCGCCTGATCCTCTCGCTGCTCATCGGCACCTGCCTCCATGCCGCTGAGGGCGAACCACAGGCCGCCACCGCCAGCACGGAAAAGCCGACGGTCGAAAAAATCGACGACAAGCGTTATCGCATCGGCAAAATTGAATTCGACTCAGCCACCCGCGAAATCCGGATTCCCGTCGTGGTGAACATGGCCGCAGGCCTCATCGAATTTCTCCTCGTCCACGAAAAAGGAAAAATCCACGAAGCGCTTTTCACCACCGATGTCTCACCAAGCGATCTCAACCTCGCCATCACGCTTCTGCGCTACAAGCCCTCGCGCGAACTCTACGCGCTACCGAACGAAACGGGCGGACTCTCGGGCAATTTCCCCGAAGTCCCCGAAGATATCCGTGCCGCCGCACGCATGAGCATCGAGGTGGAGTGGAACAAGGACGGCAAAACCGAACGCATCGCCGTCAACGAATGGATCCAACACGCCACAACAGAAGCCGCAATGACATCAACTCACTGGGTCTACGGCGGGTCCCAAATCGATCACGGCCGCTTCTCCGCGGAAACCACCGGCGACATCGCCGCGATCTTCCTCTCCAACTCCGCCATGATCAATTACCCCGGCAAAGACAATGGCGACGATACGGTATGGCTCGCATTTGAAAATCGCGTGCCACCCGAAGGAACAAATTTGACCCTCATCATCGCTCCCTACCCGAAACCACCATCCCCCGAAGCACCATGAAGTCCGCCATTTTTCTTCTCGCCGCCACTCTCGTCTCAGCGAATGCCCAAACCGCGAGATACGAATCCCTCCGCCAAGAGGTCAGCCAGTCGATCGCTCGTGGCAACGCATGGCTCAAATCAAAACAAAATGCCGAAGGCTATTGGGACGAGCCCGCCCTTCCGGCGCTCACCGCTCTCGCGCTCAACGCAGCGGTGCGCGACCCAAATCTCGACAAGGGCACCAAATTTCCCGAGCACATCGAAAAAGGTTTCAGCTGGCTGCTCGCGCAACAAAAGGAAGACGGCGGCATCTACAATCGCGGACTCTCGGTTTACAACACCGCCACCTCCGTCACCGCGCTCACCGCGGCCAACCGCAGCGATTTCGAGCCCGCGATCGTGAAGGCGCGCAAGCATCTGATCGACAACCAATGGGACATCGGCAAAGAAAAGGAAACCGATAACCCGAACGACGGCGGCGTTGGTTACGGATCGAACAAGGAACACAGCGATCTTTCCAATACCTACCTCGCAATCGAGGCGCTCGCTCTCTCGAAAAAAATCATCGAGGACGGCAAACACGGCGATCAACCCGACCTCGATTGGGACGCTGCGGCAAAGTTTATTTCGCGCTGCCAGAACCTCGAGGAAACCAACGATCAGGAATGGGCCTCGAACGATCCAAAAAACAAGGGCGGCTTTGCCTACTCGCCTTTCGAGTCGAAAGCCGGCGATGAGGAAACCACCGAAGGCCGCACCGCCCTGCGCTCCTACGGTTCAATGTCCTACGCCGGACTCTTGTCGTTCATTTACGCCAAACTCAGCGCCGAAGATCCGCGCGTGATCGCGGTAAAGGAATGGCTCGGCAAAAATTACACGGTCGAGGAAAACCCCGGCATGGGCGCCCAAGGGCTTTATTATTACTATCAAACCATGGCCAAGGCACTCACCGCCGCGAATGTTGATCAACTCCAACTCGATTCTGGCAAGAAAGCCGATTGGCGCAGCGAGCTTGCCAACAAACTTCTCTCGGCACAACGCGAGGACGGATCATGGGTCAATTCCAACGGCCGATGGATGGAGTCGAATCCGGTGCTCGTGACCTCCTTCACGGTGCTTGCCCTCGAACAAATCCTCGATTCGATCCCCTGATTTGGCTCGTCGACATCGGTTCGCATCTCCATCGATGCGAATCCCGCTTGCCCAAAGTCGCGATCACAGGCATGGAGTGACTGTGACCCGCGACCTGACAAGCGACCCAGCCTGGACTGAGGATGACCTCGGTCGCCCGCTGCCCGATTCGTCGCACGCCTGCTCGGTTTGCCTGCCGACATGGGACTCGATCGTCGGCTACGAAGAGAGTCGTGAAAAAATCCTCAAACGCATGCGCACGGGCTATCCGAGGTTTTTCAAACACCTCACGGTCGAACGGCTTTTTGACAATGCGCGTGCGGAAATTGCCAACGACCAGGAACAGATCGCAATCTTTCCCACCAAAAACTCCGTCCAACGCGCCCACCGCTGGGTCGAGCAACGCGCGGAAACCGCCCTGCGCATCACCAGCTATCACGGACTCCAAGCGCTCGTTTTCCCCGAAAAAGCCAAGGCCGATGTCAACGCCTACTGGCGATTCTCCGGCGAGGTGATCAGCAGCCGCCAGGCCCAAGACTTTCTCGATGGCAAACTTCGCGAGGGCTCAAAATCTCATCTCATCGCCAAAGCGCTCGCGCCGATTTACGAATGCGCGCCCGATCATTGTTTCGTTTTCTCCAGCGGCATGGCCGCCATCACGGCCGTTCTGCGTTCGTTGCCCGGACTCGCCCAAGGCAAAAAAACCCTGCAAATCGAGTTTCCCTATGTCGACGGATTCAAAGTCCAGGAACACTTCGGCAACGGCGTGGTCTATCTCAATGAAGCCGAAGGCGAACCTTTCGACGAGGCACTCAAGCGCATCAGCCGCGGAGAATTTGCCGGTGTCTTCACCGAGGCCCCCAGCAATCCACTCCTGCGAACTGCCGATCTGAAAAAAATCGCCGAAGCCTGCGCCATGGGTGCCACGCCGTTCATCGTCGACGACTCGGCCTGCGGGCCATCGAATGTCGACGCCCTCCTCTACGCCGATGTGGTCACCGGCAGCCTCACGAAATGGGTTTCAGGCGAAGGCGACGTGATGGCAGGGATGGCAAGCGTCGCCAAACAATCACCCTTCGCCGCAATTTTCACCTCGCTGCTTGCCACCGAATCCGAATCCACCGCGCCACTTTACATCGGCGATGCGGAAGTCCTGCTCTCCAACATCAAGGGCTACCCCCAACGCATGGATGCGATCAACGCCAACGGCAGCGCTCTCGCTGAATGGCTGTCAAAACATCCGGCGGTCGGATCGGTTTGGCATCCGTCGATCACCACCCGCGAAAACTACGAGCTCATCCGCCGCAAAAACGGGGGCTATGGCGGACTCCTCTCGTTCACTCTCAAAAACTCCAAAAAAACCCCGGCCTTCTACGACGCCCTCCGCCTCTCGAAAGGCCCGAGCTTCGGCACGAATTTCACCCTCGTCTGCCCCTACGTCATGCTCGCCCATTACCCGGAGCTCGAATGGGCGGAAGCCTGCGGCGTTCCACGCTCACTCATCCGAGTGTCATGCGGCCGAGAACCCGTCGCTGACCTCATCAAGGCATTCGAAAGCGCCCTCGAGGAGGCCTGAAAAAAGAAATCGCAGCCGAGGAAATCGCCTCACAACATCCGCGGAAACATCGCCCGCAAGGATGCCTGCCACTTTTCCAAGAAAGCCAAATTGCGCACGCAACGCGCCACCTCGCTCAGTTCAACGGAACAGGCATCTTCGTAAGATCCAAAGTTGCGACACTCGTCTTCGATGCGGGCAGACACGCGAGCAATCACGACTTCCAGCTCCTCCCGACACCGCTGCGTTTCATCTTCCAGCAGCGCACGGCCTAGCGCTGATTTCGCTTCCTCACGCTTGCGGATGACAGATTCGCATTTCTGCATCACCGATCCAACCAAGGCAAAAAGGTCCATCAGCGAATCATCCACCGTACCGCGCGGATCAATCTTCATTCCGCGCAGCTCACTCCAATGCGCCAAACGCCGCGACGGGCTGGCAAGGATGTCATGAGACCGCTGCAATTCGGCAAAATCCATATCGGCTCCACCCGCATCCGGGTGAATGCGTTTGCCAGCCTCACGAAATGCCGCGCGCAGCTCATCCGCGGCGATCACGAGGCGCTTTTCCAAACCCAACAATTGATAGGCATCAAACGCTTGCACGACGACGGAATCTGAAACCGAACGCAGAAACAGGCAACTCCCTTTGCGTTAGGCTCATTTGATTCACACAAAAAAACCGCCGCTCGGAGTGACCGAACGGCGGCTTGATGATTTCTATCTTCGCATCAGGCGCTGACCGCCGAAGCTTTCGCTTCCAGCGCTTTCTTGGCCTGGGCGACGATGGCCGAAAACGCGGCGGCATCGGTGATCGCGAGATCCGAGAGGATCTTGCGGTCGGCCTCAATGCCAGCGGCTTTGAGACCCTCGATGAAGCGCGAGTAGGTCAATCCCTCGGCGCGAACGGCAGCGTTGATGCGCTGCGTCCACAACCTGCGGAACTGGCCTTTGCGACGCTTACGGTCGCGGTATTCATAGGTCATCGCCTTGCGGACGGCGTCCTTGGCGTAACGGAAGAGTTTCGAGCGGAATCCGCGGAAACCCTTGGCACGCAGCAGCACGCGCTTGCGACGCTTGCGGCTGGCCGGTGAGTTGGTTGCTCTAGGCATGTGGTTGTTTCAGTTTTTTGACAGATCGTTTTTTACTTACCTCCCACAGTCTCACCTGTCGTGCTTCCCTCGCGGGATCAGGCTGTGTGGAGGCCGTCCGATTCGCGGACGGGGGCGCATTCCGTTGCCGGCTTCAGTTTCAGTGGAAGGGAAGATTCTCTTTGACGTTTCTAATGTCAGCATCGGAAACGAGGCACGCTTGACCCAGCCTGCGCTTGCGCTTGCTGTTCTTGCATTGAAGCAAGTGGCGTGCTCCTTGTTTGCGACGAAGGATCTTCCCCGTACCTGTCACCTTGAAGCGTTTGGCAACGGCTTTCCGTGTCTTTGCTTTTCCAGAGACTCTTGGCATGGGGCGCGAAAACTAACCACCCACCCACCCTTGGCAAGCAAAAAACGGCATCTTTTCTGAGAAATCGGGCAGCGCCCGACTTCTTCAGCCCTCGGCAACTGAACGCTTGCAAGTTTCGCCTGCCCGATTTGGATGCCCTCCGCCCATGGCGTCATCGTTTTCCTTCGAATCCCTCAATCATGCGCAACGCCAGGCGGTCGGCGCCCTCGACGGACCGGTGCTCATCCTCGCCGGCGCAGGAACCGGCAAAACCCGCACGGTCACCTGCCGCATCGTCCACATGCTCGAGCGGAAAATCCCCCCTTCCGAGATCCTTGCCGTCACTTTCACCAACAAGGCCGCCAGCGAAATGCGCGAACGCATCGCCGGCATGGTCTCGAAAAAGGCCGCCTCGGAAATGACCGTCTGCACCTTCCACTCGCTATGCGTACGCATCCTGCGCGGCGGCATCGACAAACTCGGCTACAAAAAGAATTTCTCTATTTGCTCGTACTCGGATCAGGTCGGCCTGATGAAACAACTGCTGGTCCGCAAGGGCGGCAGCGATGAAAAGATCAAGCCCGAGACAGTGCTCAGCGCGATCTCGAACGCCAAAAACAAAGGCATCGATCCTGCCGACCTCGACGATGACTTCTTTGCGACACTGGCGGTCGCCTATCAGAACGAACTCCGCGCGCAGAATGCCGTCGATTTCGACGATCTCCTCCTGTTCGCCGAGAAAGTCCTGCGCGAACACGATGATGTCCGGGAAATTTTTCGCCAACGCTTCACGCGGGTGACGGTCGATGAGTTTCAAGACACCAACTCGCTCCAAATGCGTTTGCTCCAACAACTCGTTGGCGCACCGTTTCATGTCTGCGTGGTCGGCGACGACGACCAATCGATCTACGGGTGGCGCGGCGCGGAAACGGCCAACATTCTCGAATTCGAGCGCTTCTTTCCCAACCCGAAAATCATCCGCCTCGAGGACAACTACCGTTCGACCCATGCGGTCCTGCACACCGCCAATAGCCTGATCCGCCACAACCGCGGCCGCCGCGAGAAGTCTCTGCGCACCACGCGACCGCCCGGTGACCCAGTGCGCATCGTCGCCATGCCCGGCGATGATGAGGAGGCGGAATTTGTCGCGGAGGAAATTCTCGCCGGCAAAGGCAACTCGCGCAAATGGGAGGACTTCGCGGTACTTTTCCGCACCAATGGTCAAAGCCGCAAACTCGAACTCGCTTTGCGCGAACGCAAGATCCCCTATCGCATGATCGGCGCGCAAAGTTTTTACGACCGTCGCGAGGTTCGCGATGTGCTGGCCTACACCCAGTTGATGGTTTCACCAGAAGCGGATGTCCCCCTGCTCCGCATTCTCAACGCGCCCAACCGTGGCATCGGTCAATCGACCGCCGTGCTTGCCACCGACTGGAGCCGTGAACACAACCAATCCGTCTGGGAAGCCCTCTGCGATCCGGAATTCACTCAATCGCTCGGCGCAAAAACACGCAGCGCAATCGAGGATTTCGTGGCACTCATCTCAGGCGCAAAAAACCGCGTCGATTTGAAAAATGACAATCCGGCCGACGTGCTCGGCGATCTGCTCAAGGAGATCGATTACCTGCCGTGGATCGGTCGCGGATGCAAAACCGATCAAGAGCGCGATCAACGCAACGAAGGCGTGCAAAGCATTCTCGACAGTCTGCGTGATCACGCCCTCAAGGGACGCAAGCTCCAAGCTTTCCTCGATGACAGCGCGCTTGCCTCGGATCGCGAGGATGACGACATCGAGAAAAAACAGGGCGCCACGCTCATCACGCTCCACGCTTCGAAAGGTCTCGAATTTCCCGTGGTTTTTCTCGTTGGCCTGGAAGAAGGATTTCTTCCGCACTCGCGCAGCATCACCGAAGGGACCAAGGACGAAGAACGCCGACTGCTTTACGTCGGGATCACCCGCGCCCAGGACCAACTCACAATGACCTACTGCTCAAAGCGTGTGAAATGGGGTCAGGACAGCGCCTGCCAGGCAAGTTCCTTCATCGCGGAACTCGACGATACCCACATCGAACACACGACCTACGAGGATGTCCTCGCATGTGAGCCGGACAGCGAAGAACTCGATCATTTCTTCAGCAACCTGCGTAGCATGCTCGGCAACGATGCGCAGTGATCGATGCATAACCCCACGCGCCATTGCGTGATGGGTGCCGAGCCAGATTAAGCATATCCTGTTGCCGCTTGCGGACATTCGAACCGCAAGCGATCGCATCATGAATATCCTGCTCATGCACCGTGGCGACGGCCATGCCGGCGGCGGTCAGATCCAAATGAACCGCCTGCGCAACTCACTCGTTGCACGAGGCATCGAAGCCCGAATCCTCTGCCGTGATGTGACCCAAAAGGATTCGATTGCCATGCCGAGTCGGCCTCATGTCGAAAAATTTCTTCGCCGCATCACAAGTCGCATCGGCCTGAACGACATTCACCTTCTCAGCTCCTTTGATGTCCCACGCATGCCGGAATTCGCTGCCGCCGACTTGATCGACATTCACTGCACCCACTGCGACACCTTGAGTTACCTCGCAC
Organism: uncultured Luteolibacter sp.; assembly: GCA_964419815.1. Classification (GTDB taxonomy): domain Bacteria; phylum Verrucomicrobiota; class Verrucomicrobiia; order Verrucomicrobiales; family Akkermansiaceae; genus Luteolibacter. The sequence continues at coordinate 10,907 of CAYQRP010000005.1, forward strand.
TGCCGCGCATCACGGCAAACAAACCGACGGTCTTCACTTTCCATGACATGTGGCCGATCACCGGCCACTGCCACGCCAGTCTCGATTGCGAAAGGTGGAAAAACGGATGCGGCCTTTGCCCTTACCCGCTCACCGAGCCCGCCATCCGACGCGACGCGACCGCCATGGAGTGGCGATTGAAAAGCCGCGCCTATCAACGCTCAAAGTTCACCATTGTCACTCCCAGCAAATGGCTGCGCAACCTCGTGCGACAAAGCATGCTGGCCACTTTCGATGTCCGCCACATCCCCCACGGAATCGATACGGAAACCTATCAACCGATCGACAAAAACCTCGCCCGCTCATTGCTTGAAATTCCGCAGGATAAAAAAATTCTGATCTTCGGTGCCGAGACGATGAATCGTCCGCTCAAGGGCGCCGACCTACTCATACTTGCACTGCAAAGACTGCCCGAAACGCTCAAACAGGAACTCGTGCTTCTTGTCTTCGGCAACGCAAGCGATCGCATCATCAATGAAACTGGCATTTCGTCGATCCCACTGGGCTACCTTTGCAACGACCGCATGAAGGCCCTCGCTTTTTCGGCAGCCGATCTCTACATCCATCCGAGCCGCGCGGAAAATTCGCCTTTGGTCATCCTCGAAAGCATGGCCTGCGGCACGCCCGTTGCGTCATTCGCAGTCGGTGGGGTGCCTGAAATGGTGCGCGATGGCATCACCGGCCAACTCGCAAAACCGCAGCATGCAAGCGATCTCACTCGCGTGATCGAGGAAATGATATCCAATCCTCAAACCCTCCAAACGATGGCACAGCAATGCCGCGAAGTCGTTCTCAAGGAGTACCCGATCGAACTTCAAACAAGCCGCACCATCGATCTCTACCATCGGCTCATCGCCGAACATCGCGACGCATCGAAGCACTGAGTCATTCGCACAGGTCACGCCCTGCGACCATCCACCGCCGCCATCCATGCGCCGTCACGTCGGTGCAAATCGACATGGTGCATGCCCGACGCATTCCATCCGTGCCCACTGGCGCTCACTATCGGTTTTTCGAGCATCATTCGCTCGCGATACACCTCCGTGTCGAGCTGAACAATTTCAAAGGCAAAGACCTGAATCCCGTAATCCGGATCATCATCCTGACCAAAGCGGTATAAGCTGCCTTCATGCTCGATCACACTGCCTCCGGGCCTTGCAATGTGCTTGTCGAGCTTGACCACCGGATTCATCGGATGCGCCGACCATCCGTCCCTGAGGTTTTTCGAATAATACAAATTCAACACGTCGTTGCGCGTCGTGCTCGCAAACATCCACCACATGTCCCCATGGCGGAACAATGTCGCATCGACATAATCATGACCCGTCAGCAGTTTGTTGACGAATTCCCAACGCGTCGGAAATTCCACCGCGCGGTACAATCTCACCGAAAAATCACTGTGCGACTCGGGCACCATGTAGACCTGGCCGTTCCATTCAAAGACTTGGGGATACGAAAGATGAAATTCCTCGTTCAAAACCACCCCTCGATAGCTCCAGTCAAAGCCATCGGCGCTCACCGCATGACCGATCACGCCCTTGTCTTCACCTGCCAATAATATTTCAAAAAACAGATAATACACCCCTTCTCTGACGATCATGAAAGGATCCGCCAACAACTCGGCATCGACATCGTTCACCTGATCGCGCGTGAGCACGGGATTGCTCACCCGTTTGGTCTCCGCCAAATTCCATGGGCTTGATCCCTCATAAACGCCAATCGCCCACTCTCGCTCGGGCAGCTCAGTCGGCGCGGGCTTTCGGGGTTTCAACATGCTGCGCAATGTCCGGTATCCCGATGGCTGATGCTTGTGCACCAAAATGCCCAAGATTCCACCGAGCCCCAACATCGCCAGCATCCAACCCGCCCCGTTAAAAAGATACGAAATCATCTGTACTAGACGATTGGCCATGCGCGCCGAAATTTCACTGACGCGTTCACGCATGCGGACTTCGAAATTCGTTTGCCAGCATGAGTGCTTTGATAAAATCTCATAAAAATCAACTGACCTCGTGCCCGACCTCTCCCTCGAACAAGCCCTACACGCTCGTGGCATTTTACGCGTCGCAGGAATAGACGAAGCTGGACGAGGACCGCTCGCAGGCCCCGTCGCAGCGGCCGCGGTCATCTTGCCAAGAAATTTTTCCTGCCCGGGACTCGACGATTCAAAAAAACTTAGCGCCACCGCAAGACGCAGACTTTTCGATCAGCTCACCAAGGATCCCGACATCATCTGGTCGGTCGCGACTGCCGATCATGAGGAAATCGACTCCATCAACATCCTTCAAGCCACCCACCTCGCCATGCGTCGTGCGGTCGAAGGCCTTCGCGAAAAACCCGACCACTGCCTCATCGACGGACTTCCGCTCCGCCAATTCATCTGCCCTCACGACGGCATCGTGAAGGGCGATTCAATATCACTCTCCATCTCCGCCGCCAGCATCATTGCCAAGGTCACCCGCGACGACATCATGCAGGAAATCGACCGCGAGTTTCCGCAATTCGGCTTTGCGAAACACCAAGGTTATGGCACCAAGTTGCATCTTGAAGCGCTTCGGATACACGGCCCTTGTCGCTACCATCGTCGCTCGTTTCAGCCGGTGGCTCAACTCGCCTTGCCGCTTGACTGATGCCGATGGCATCGCCCGCGACCGACGCTGGATCGGCGAATACGGCGAACGCGTCGCAGTCGATTTCCTCCGCGCCAGTGGTCACCGGATCCTGAAAAGAAATTTCAAAGGACCGCGCCGTGGCGAAGTCGACATCATCGCCCGCAAGGACCGTCTTCTGCTTTTTGTCGAAGTAAAAACCCGCCGCAGCGATGCCAAAATCCGCCCACTCGACGCCGTCGACAAATCGAAACAGCAACTCATCGAGCGAGGCGCCAATGCATGGCTCAAGTTGCTCAAAACCCGCAATCTCCCATGGCGATTTGATGTGATCGAAATCCTGGTCGAAGAAGGAGAGTTGCCCAAAATCAACCACGTGAGGGACGCCTTCTGAGCGAATCAAACTTGCGCCACAGCCACTCCGCGCGCATGGTCCCGACCCGCAGCATGATCACGCAGTCCGAATCCATGGCATGGCTCACCCGTAGCGACGGGTCGCGCGTCATTGGCCACGGACCCTTCACTGCTGCGGCTGAACCACCTTCAAGCGGCACGGCATTTTATGTGCAGGATTTCGCGCTTTCGGATCCGAAGCCATGGAAAATTCCGAACGCAACCGAATGCGTTGACGCTCCAAGCGATTGCCATTCGCCCGAGCCAATCGAATGCGAATGGCAGCCACTCGATGCCACGCCATTCTCTGCGGTTTTTCAGGAAATCATGACAAGCATTCACAGCGGCGGATTCGAAAAAACCGTCCCTGTTGTCACCGAAACCGGCATTTGCAAATCGTCACCATTTTCCGCGATCGCCAACGCGATGCTGTCGCAACGAGCTCCGCTTCATTCCTACGGTTGGGTCGACGGCGACTCTGGCTTTGCCGGTGCCACACCTGAGTTGCTATTCTCACTCAATGATCACGACCTCGAAACAATGGCGCTCGCCGGCACCGCGCGTTCGGAAGATCATGATGTGTTCGCTGCCGACGAAAAGGAAATCCGCGAACACGAATACGTCGCACAAACACTGGTCTCCAAACTCCTCGACCTCGGCCAACTCTCCCGCCACCCGCGTCGCATCCTGAACCTCGGATCCATCGTGCACTTCCTCACCCGCATTTCGGTGAAACTTCACTCACCGATGCCGCCCGAGGTCTTGATCCGCAAACTTCATCCAACCCCCGCCCTCGGCCCACTGCCACGCACCACCGAAACGATGAACCAACTCATCGGTTGGCGCGAACGGCTTGAGTGCCCCGCCCAGTTCGGCGCTCCTTTCGGTGTCATGCACGATGGTCGTTTCGAAGCCGTCGTCGCCATACGCGGCATCTGGTGTGACGGCACCCGCATTCGCATCCCCGCCGGATGCGGCATCATCGAAGCCAGCCGCCTCGTCAACGAATGGCGCGAGCTCCGCCTCAAACGCGAATCCGTCAAAAATTTCCTATCCCATTCCAATCGGTAGGGCGATGCGGCCCCGCAGCGCCGACTCCTACAGTTCAAGTATTCCGACTTTCTTGAAACTGAGAACTTGAACCTTGAAACTTTTTCTCACTCCTCCCGATACCCTTCAGCCTTGCGCTCATCGATGCAGCGCGTGAGCCAGCGCACCAACTTCTCGGCCTCCTCCGATTCATTGCGCAGCGAACTCAATTCGTTCCAATCCAGTTGCGCGCGCGACTTGGGCGCCGCAATGCGGTTGATCTCAAGTTTCGCCATGATCGCCTCGGTTTCACGCGGATGCGCATTGAGAATATTGGCCGGACGCGGAAGTTCGTCCAATGCCTCGGCCGTGAGCCCGAAAGAAGTCACCCCCACACCGAATGCCGCACTGAGACGTCGCAGACCGTCAGCGAGTGCCTCGTCTTCAATCGGCGATGCGTAAATCAATTCTCCGCCCTGCGCCCACATCGACACGGCAAGGGTCTGGTAAAAATCCTCGCGGTAGGTTTGCAGCGACGGCTGAATCCGAAGTCGTGCCGCGTGCAAACGAAATGGCGCGATTCCCATGCGCTGCTTGAACGACAGCATGGTCTCGTCGAGCGACATTTCCTCGTCGGGCGAACCTCCAGTTTCCCAATCGACCAAAACCAACTCGGGATACTTCCACAAATTTCCGATCGGCGCGTCCTTGCCGAAGGCCTCACGAAACGCATAGGGAAAGCGACCGTTGATTTCAAAATATCTCGTCACGACCGCACGAAACTTGCGGATCCGCAGCATCGCACCATCGACCGCTTCGACATCGGCCGCGGTAAGGTCCTCCAGTCGTCCTTGCGTCAGCGCCAGCAACTCCTGCGCTCCAGACAAGGCCGGCAAAGGCGCGCTTCGGCGATAATAACCCTGACCCTTTTCCACCTTCGCAATCGGCGAACCTGGATCACAGGACATGATGGAAAAATGATAACGCAACGACGCATCGGAATAATTCCCTTTCAACTGCAGACGCGTCAGACGGATCAACTCCGTACCCTTGATGGCGTCGCTCGGATTTCCCGGAAGCAGTGGCGGAAGGATGTCGGAAAGTTGCTTGCGGAGACTCATGGGCGCGGGGAAATCGTTGACCCGACCATCCAAGGGGCGCACCTCTAGTCCATCAAGCCTCAATCGAAATTTGTTTAAAAAATCAGCAGCCCGACGGGCATATTTTTTGAACTCCTCACATAGCTGTCCTTGCCGATCAGCTCAATTCGGCCATCTTGCTGCCATGCACCGTCGTGTCCTGATCGCACTCGCCATCCCCCTGCTGTGTCTCAACGCCATGGCCCAGGCGCCCGACCCATCGGCGATCCTCGAAGGTGCCCGCCTCTCGGCATCCCTCACCAAACTCGAAAAAGGCCTCAGCGGCAGCATCCGCAAGGGCAATCACAAGACTCCCGTCACACTCTTTCTGATGGGGCGCGAAATTCAGTTCCAGTTTTCCGAGACTCCCGACGCACCACGCATCTTTCACATGCGCATGGGTGATTCTTCCTACAAACTTTTCGAAATCATCGACGGCAAGACACGCGACTTGAGCGCCAAGCAACTGGTCTCACCGATCGCCAACACCGACCTGACCTACGAGGACCTCTCGATGCGTTTTTTCTATTGGCCCGATCCCAAACTCGAAGGCAGCGAAATGGTTGGCGGACAGTCATGCTACAAGATCCGCATCGACAAACCCCAACACACTCCCGGCCGCTATCAAGTGGTCTATGTCTGGGTTCATGAAAAATTCGGCGCATTCATGAAGATCCGCGGCCATGATGAAAAAGGCGGACTTCTCAAAGAATTCCAAGTCGAGGACATCATGCAGGTCGCCGACAAGGTATGGACGCTGCGAAAAATGCAGGTTTCCTCGCATGACCCGCAAACCGGCCGCAGAACTTCGATCACCGATGTGACCTTCGATTCGCCGAATCAGGTCAAGCCACGCGGGCTTCGCTAAGCAACGCTCACCAATTCCATCCATGAACGGCTGGATCGACGCGCACAACCACCTGCAAGACACGCGTCTCGGCGATCCTGATGCGATCATCCTCACGATGCGTGAAGCAGGCATCGAGAAATGCATCGTCAATGCGACACGCGAGGACGATTGGGCCGATGTCGAATCCCTCGCCGCGGCCCATCCCGATTTCATCATCCCCGCCTTCGGCATTCATCCGTGGCACGCACACACCGCAAGTCATGGCTGGCAGGAAAGGCTCACCGCACTCCTGATGAAACACCCGCAATCCAGCGTCGGCGAATGCGGACTCGATCGCTGGATCGATACCCCGTCGATCGAAGTGCAAAAGCCCGTCTTCATCGATCAACTTCGCATCGCTCGAAAACTGAATCGATGCGCCACCATCCATTGCCTCCGCGCATGGGAAGCTCTTTTCGAAGCATTCAAACATCAGGCCCCGCCGCAAAAATTTCTCCTTCATTCGTTCAACGGCTCCATCGAAACCGCCCGCCGCTTGATCCCCCTCGGCGCCCGGTTTTCCTTCTCGGGGTATTTTCTGAAACCGGAAAAATCCCGCACACTGGACATCTTCCGCATGCTTCCGCTCGAGCGCATCCTGCTCGAAACCGACGCACCCGACATGAGCCCTCCCGATGCGTTGAAATCCCACCCAATCGCGGAAAACCTCAACCACCCGGCCAACCTTTGCTCCATCGCTCATGCGCTTGCCGACTCGCTGGGAATGAGTCCTAGCCAACTGGCGGAGATCACCCGCGCCAACACGCGCGATTGCTTCGCAATCCCGTGAAACGATAGCCTTGCATGTCGCTCCGTGACAGCCTTGGATGGGTTGTGAACTTGGCCGATTTTCGAAAGGAGTATTCCGACCGCGGCTTGCGTCGCGCCGACCTCAAGGCGGATCCGATCCAACAATTTGACGACTGGTTCAAAACCGCCACCGACTGCGGCGTGCATGAGCCGAATGCCATGACCCTTGCCACCGCCTCTGCCACAGGCACGCCACTGCAACGCACGGTCCTGCTGAAAGGCTACGACGAAAAGGGTTTCGTGTTTTTCAGCAACTACCAAAGTCGCAAAGCCGCGGACATCGATGCCAACCCGCAAGCCTGCCTGCTCTTTCCCTGGCTCACGCTCGAACGACAAATCATGATCCAAGGCCGCGTGGAAAAAACCACTGTTGAGGAATCCACCGCCTATTTCCATTCGCGCCCGCTCGACTCGCAAATCGGCGCATGGGTTTCAAATCAAAGCGAAGTGATCGCCTCCCGCGATGCGCTCAATGCAAAACTTGAGGAAATCCGCAAGCGCTTCGCCGATGGAATCATCCCGCTGCCACCTTTCTGGGGCGGCTATCGTGTGGTGCCTACGACCATCGAGTTTTGGCAAGGCGGCCCCGCCCGACTCCACGACCGTTTTCTCTATTCGCGCATCGATGATGGCTGGAAAATCGAGCGGCTTTCTCCCTGATTCCAATCAACAAAAACCCACGCCGCCACCCGCATGCAAAACCGCTTCTACGGAACCTTCGACACCGAACGACTCTCGGGTCAGCAAGATGCGGGCGACTATCGCTCACCCTTCCAAATCGATCGCGACCGCGTCCTTCACACGCCGACCTTTCGACGCCTCCAAAACAAAACGCAGGTCTTCTGGAGCGGCGAATACGATTTCTACCGCACCCGACTCACCCACTCGCTTGAGGTCGCTCAAATCGGCAAGTCGATCTGCCTCTGGCTCAAATCGCAAAGCGACGGACCTCTCGAACCGGATTTTTTCATCGATCCCGACCTGATCGAAGCCACCTGCCTCGCCCACGACCTCGGTCACCCGCCCTTCGGTCATGCGGGCGAACGCTCGCTCAACCACCTCATGGCCGACCTCGGCGGCTTCGAAGGAAATGCACAAACGCTGCGGCTTCTCACCGAACGGATTTTTTCCGCAAAACGCACCGGCATGGATCCGACTCGCGCCTTTGTCGATGGGATCCTGAAGTACAAATCCCTCTGGAGCGAACTCAAGACCTCCCTCGGCCATAACCCGCACAATCATTTCATTTACGACGACCAACAATCGCAACTCGATTGGGTCCTTGCGGGGCATGACTTTCCACTCGAACTCCCACCCGGCAAGGCGCGTGATTCATTCAAATCCATCGAATGCCAGGTGATGGACTGGGCCGACGACACGGCTTACTCGCTCAACGACCTCTCCGACAGCGTCCGCGCCGGATTCCTGCCAATCGAAAAAATCGAAGCTTGGGCCGAGCGCCGCAACCACCCGATTGGTGAGGCCACTCCGCTCGGCGATCTGATTCGCGCCATCCGTCGCCACCGCGTCGATCCCTTCATCGGCAAACGCATCGGTCACTACATCCGCGCCACCCGCCTCGAAGCCCAAACGAATTTCCTCAGCCACCTCACCAACCGCCACCGCTACCAACTCGTCATCGACGAACACGCAAAAGCCGAATCGGAAATCTTCAAGAAACTCGCCTTCGAAGTGGTCTTCCTCTCGCCCCAACTCAAGCAACTCGAACTGAAAGGCAGCCGCATGCTTCGCCAACTCTGGGAAGTCCTCGGCACCCGCTACATCGATCGCGAAAGCATCGACGGGCAAAACTTCCAGCTGATGTCCGCCGAACACGCCGATGAGATCACCAGCACCGAAAACGCCGCCACCCGCGCGCGACTGATCTGCGACTATCTCGCGGGCATGACCGACGGCTACGCGGCCCGCACCTACAAGCGGCTCTTCTCACCCGACTTCGGCTCGATCGGCGATCTGATCGGTTAGAGCGATTCCGTTTTCAAAATCCCCACATAAGGAAGATTTCGATACTTCCCTTGATAGTCGAGGCCGTACCCGACCACAAAATCATCGCCGATTTCAAATCCCACATAGTCGGCCTGCACCTCGGCGGCGCGCACCTTGTCCTTGGCCAAAAGCACCGCCGTTTTGACCGCCAGCGCACCCTCATCCATCAGCCTTCGCGAAACCGCATGCAGCGTCCGCCCGGTATCGAGGATGTCATCGAGCAACAAAACCTGACGTCCACAAACCTCGGGAAAATGCCGGTCCAAAAAGTCCACCACACCCGAGCTCTCCACACCGCCATGATAGCTCGCCACATTGAGGCACTCGATTTCCAGTACCCGCGGCACGCGCCGCAAAAGATCAGCCGCAAACACCAAGGCGCCCTTGAGCAATATGATCACCAGCAATGGACCCTGAGGAAAATCCCTCTCAATCTCCGCCGCCATCGCATCAAGCCGCTTGTCGATCACTGCCTCGTCGATCAAGACCCGCTCAATGTCCTCACGCATGATCCGAGATAGCTACGGCCCGCAGACGCGCCAAGCACGAATGCCGCGCTACTTCAAGGGTCGCGCCTGAAACGCAAAACCCGCTCACCCTCACGGCACATGTCCAGACGGTCACGCGCGTGAATCTCAAGAAAAGCCGGATCCTCCCTCAGAGCCTGCAGCTCGATGCGTCGATGATCCCTCTCAGCCAGCGCCGCCTGCTTGCGCTCTTCAGCATCGGCAACCTTGAGTTCGATTTCTTTCAAAATTCGGTACTGCGGCACCGCCATCGCGACGACCACAAATCCCAAGCTCACGGCAAACAACACGAAGGCACAACGGACCAACGCCTTGACGCGGCGCGTCCGAGTCTGCAGACGCGCCAAGGTGCCGGAATCCATGTGCTTACCCGCCATGCTGGACCCAAAAACACTAACGCCAGCCTGAATGTCAAGCAAACTAAAGGTTTTGAACACGCCACCTCCCGACTCACTTGGATCAAAGGCAGCGGGCAGGGACGCCCGCGCCACGTGGCGAAGCGACCCCCACCCGAAGCCTCCAACCAAAATTTCACTCCACTTTCCAAAATCTAGCGCAGCTCAGGTTCTGGTGCTGAACGCCTGAAACTCGAATCCCCTCCATCACCTCGACGCCTCGCGCAACAACTCGAGCCGCTTCATCGCCGCCCCGCTGCGAATCATCTCGCGGGCCATCTCAATGGCCTCGGGCATCGATCCGGCCAGCCCCGCACAGGCAATGCCCGCTGCCGCATTCAACACGACCATCTCAGCCTTTGGTCCACGATCTTTGCCGGACAAAATTTCCTGAAGCATCACCGCATTCTCCACCGCCGATCCACCCTGCAGTGACTCAAGCTCCACCGCCTCCATGCCAAAGTCGCGCGGACTCCACTCAACATCCGCTCGCACATTCTTACTGCCCGCAACGCAAACCCGCGTGCTGCCCATGAGGCTGAACTCATCGACCGATCGCCCATCGGCAGTGCTACCATTCACCACCCATGCGCTCTCACGACCAAGCCGTTCAAGGATCTCCGCAAACACCGGACAAAGGTCGCGTGAAAACACCCCGACCAATTGACACTTCGGCCTGGCGGGATTCAACAAAGGTCCGATCAAATTGAAAATCGTTCTCACCCCGCGCGCGGCAAGCATCTTGCGAACACCCACCACCGCCTTGAAGGCCGGATGATAATTCGGCGCGAACATGAATCCCACGCCGGCTTTCTCAACGCAGCGCCGAAATCCCTCCGGCGGCAAATCAATCTTCACTCCCAGTGCCTCCAGCACATCGGCGCCGCCGCTCTTCGATGTAATGCCGCGGTTGCCATGCTTCACCACCACCGCTCCCGCCGCCGCCGCCACAAACATCGCGGTCGTCGAAACATTGAACAAATCCAACTTGTCACCGCCAGTCCCGCAAACATCGAGAGTCGGCCCGGGCAGATCGAGCGAAGCCAAATCAGGATCGACCGCGTGTCGCAAAAATTCCTCCACAAACGCCGCGATCTCGGCCGCGCTCTCACCCTTGACCGACATGGCCTCGAGCAGTTGCGCCTTGCGATCGTCGGCCACCGACAAATCCAGCAGAAATTTCGCCGCGAGGCCCACTTCGCCCGCGGACATGTCACGCCCTTGCTCAAGTTGCCGGATCAAATCGTCCATGCGTTTCTTCGTATCACGCAGCAGACCGCCAGCCCAGAAGGAATTTTAACGAACTACCATATAATACGCCCGAGCCCCTCGCATCAATACAAAACCGCCGAAAAAATTTTCCCATTTTTTCTTGGGTGACCCAACAAATGTCCTACCCTCGGCATTATGTATTGGTGACATATCCAATCACCCTTTACCCCCATGGAAATCTTCTCACCCGGCGACCGAGTTGTCGCCATCGATACCAGACTCAACGGCCCAAGGGTTCTTCCGAACCACTTCCCTGAGGACTGCTCCTTCCGTTTTCCCGATGGCCCATTGCAAATGGACAAGGTCTACCACGTCTATGCCTGTCATGAAATTGGCAACGGCACTCAGGGCCTCTACCTCACCGGCATACGGGTCTTTCTCGACGACGTGGAAATTTCATGGAGCAGCTCGCGCTTCCGGCGCGTCGAGTCGTGCGGGCATCCGAAAATCTGCCAAAAAAATCAAATCGATTCCTCAAGCTCGACTCATGATTCAGACTCGACCCTGGAAACATAGGGAGCCTCGCGTAGCACCGGCACGGCCGAACCGCTCAGCCACCTCCACCACTGCCAGACGCAGGACAAAGTGATCAGCGCGACCAAGGTCAAGAACACCGAGACGACCGCCACATCAAGACGCGCGTTGAAAAGCGCCGATTTCAAGACCGCCAGCCTCTGATCGCTCACGCCCGCGGCGATCTCGGCCTCGATCTTCACAATCGCCGGAACAAAGCCCGCAGCCTTGGCCGAGAAAATTTTCATCCACCCAGCCACAAAGGTCACCACCGCAAGAAATACCAGCGGAATCAAGGTCACCCAAGCATACCTCGCACGGCCGGATTTGATCAAAATCGTCGTACCAAGACAGAACGCGATCACTGCCAGCAATTGATTCGAAATTCCAAAAATCGGCCAAAGACTCTTGGCGATGCCCTCGGGGTCGATCGCGCCCTGATAAAGAAAATACCCCCAACCCGCGACCAGCAATCCGGTAGCCAAAATGTTGCCAAGCCAGCTGCCGGTATCCGCCAGTGGCTTCCACACATGACCAAGCACATCCTGCAAAATGAAACGCCCCACCCGCGTGCCCGCGTCCAACGTGGTAAGGATGAACAAGGCCTCAAACATGATCGCAAAGTGATACCACAAGGCCAGCGCGGTGTTACCCGGCAGGACGCGCGAAAACATTGCCGCCATGCCCACCGCAAAAGTCGGCGCACCACCGGTCTTGCCGATCAGCGTCGGTTCCTGAATTTTGGCCGCGAGGTCCTCCATTTCCTCAAGCGTCACGCGATACTCAGGGCCGTACGAGTTGATCTTCTCAATCTGACGCTCGACCGCCACCGCATCGCGCGCATTCACCGGCGAGTTGATGGCGAAATACTGACCCGGCGGCAGCGCGCATGCCGCGATGATGGCCATCAGCGCGACCAACATTTCGGTGACCATGGCCCCGTAGCCGACGACGCGCACATCACGCTCGCGCTCGAGCAGTTTCGGCGTCGTGCCTGAGGAGATCAGAGCGTGAAACCCGCTGATCGCTCCACATGCGATCGTGATGCACACAAACGGAAACACCGGCCCCGGTACCACAAAGCCGCTGCCGTCAATGAACGGAGTCACTGCCGGCATCTTCAACTCGGGCATTGCCAGCACGATGAAAATTCCCAGCACCACCACCGTGCCGAGCTTCATGAAAGTGCTCAGATAATCGCGCGGTGCCAGCAGCAGCCACACCGGCAACACGGATGCGGCAAAGCCGTAAATCATCACCGCCCACGCCAGATCCTTGGCTTCCCAACGCAGTGCCTGGTTCCACGAATCGGGCAAATATTTCCCCGCCACCACCGCCAAGATCAACCCGATCACACCGATCACCGAGGCACCCGTCACCCGCATCATTCCGGTCTTGATGACCAAGCCCATCACCATTGCCAAAGGAATGGTCGCGGCGATCGTAAACAACCCCCAAGGACTTTCCGCCAAAGCCTTGACCACCACCAAACCCAAGACGGCGAGCAGAATGGTCATGATCGCCAAGAGCGATACCATCGCCACAAAACCCACAAAGGGATGCACCTCTTCCTTGAGCATCTGCCCCAAGGACTTGCCATTGCGCCTCATGCTGGCAAGCAGCACCACCGCATCGTGCACGCCGCCGCCAAGCGTCGCACCAATCAGAATCCACAAGGTCCCGGGCAGATATCCAAACTGCGCCGCCAGCACGGGTCCCACCAAAGGCCCTGGTCCGGCGATCGCCGCAAAGTGATGACCAAACACCACCCACTTCGGGGTCGGCACGAAATCCTTGCCGTCCGCGCAGGTGTGCGCCGCCGTCGCCCGACGGTCATCCACCGCCAAAACTTTCGCCACCAACCATGCGCTATAAAATCGATAAGCCACCGCGAAGGTGCAAACACCCGCCACCACCAACCAAATCGCATTGACCGACTCTCCACGCTGAAACGCCGCCACCCCCACCGCAAAAGCACCCAAGAGGGCAATCATCAGCCACAACAACACGCGCAAAAATTTCATGATTCGCCATCGATAACGATCGCCGATCGGCCTGCCAAGAAAGATCAGCCGCCTCCTTGCCAAAGCCCGCGCTTCATGGGAAACCGGAACATGCTTTTCTCCCTAAGATTTCTGCTGCCAAGCTTGCTGATCTTCTCCTGTTCACCCTACGAGCCGAGACCCATTCGCAAGATCGATGCAGCGCCATCAAGTCCGCCGACAGCCATGGTTTCATCACCGCCTGCGACATCACACATTTCCGAAAACCCACTCCCTTCCCAGGCTCCCATTCTCATTTCCCGCGATCTTCCCGAATTCCACCTGCAAGGCGTCGCCTTCGATTCCAGAACCCACCGACTCCGTGTCATCGATCAGGCCCGCGGCCCAGGCAGCCACTTCATCGACGCAGCCGAAGCCGGCACCTCACTCGACGCAATCGCCGCGATCAACGCGGGGTTTTTCACTCCCGATGGCGAACCGCTCGGGCTGCTGACCTCCAACGGGAAATCATCAGGCTCATGGAACTCGGCCACATCGATCGGCAGCGCAGTCTGGCACGAATCGCAATCAGGCGCATCACGCATCAGCCGCCGCAGCGAAACCAATGCAGCCAGTGCCAAACAAATGCGCGAATCCCTGCAGTCAGGCCCGATGCTTGTCGATCGCGGACTCGCCGTCAGCGGACTCGAATCCGACAAAACCAGTGCCCGCAGTTTCATCGCATGGGATGGCGGCACGCGTTGGTTCATCGGTCGCACTTCGCCCTGTCCGCTCAACACCCTCGCCTCCGTCCTCGCTTCCGACAAACACTGCGGATGGAAAATTCACCGCGCGATGAACCTTGATGGCGGACGCTCGTCCGACCTCTGGATCTCCTCCCGCGTCAGCGGCGGCCCGCTCACCTCACGCCCGCCATGGAACCGACCGGTCCGCAATTTCCTCATTCTCGTGCCGCGCGAATGATCTCTCACGCGATCGCGTAAATTTCATCTATCTCCTTGGAAATCCAAACCACAGCTGTTAGATTCCCATCGATTGCAAAAAAATTCATGACCTCCCGCCGTCATGCCCAGTTTGCCATGACCATGGCATCAGCCCTCTGCCTGAGTGCCTGCGCGGATCGTCCCGATGCCGCTGCGCTGAAATCGGCAACCACCCAATCAAAGATCGGGTCAAAACTGAAAAAATTTTCCGTCGCGAAGTTGCCAAAGCTCCACATGCCAAAGTCGCTCTTCGGGCCCGATGTCAAAATCGTCGAACCGCGCGTGAAGGATCTCAAAGAACTCCCCAGCGGCAGCGAACTGGCCGAAGCCTACCGAAAAAGACAGCGGGGCTTTTTCTGGATCGTCGGCGGCCCGGTCGATTTCAAGGAACCCGATCTTCCCAGCCCTGGCATCGATACCAGCGAGGGACTGCTCCCGCCACTGCCGCAGTGACAAGATCGCTCTGCAAAAGGCGGATCCGAAACCGATTCGCCGCTTGATCCGTGCCCGCTCATCGGGGATGATTCATCCATGATCCGCCCGATCCTGGCCCGACTCTTCTTTGTCGCGTTTTTCATCAGCCTCCTCTCATCCTGCGGCGGCAATCCGCCACCGCGCGCCATTCCACGCGGCGAAGCCTACCGCCAACCGGTCAGCAACATGCCAGGCGTCACGGCCCCCACGCCGATCCCGCGCACCCCGCCACCGCCCATCGTTGGCGAAAGCGCCCTCGTACTCGATGTGCAAAGCGGCCGCGTGCTCTACGCAAAAAATGCCGACATCCCGCGCGCAGTGGCCAGCACCCAGAAGATCATCACCGCGCTCTGCGTGCTCGACACCGGCAACATCGACAAGCCCGTCACCATTGCCCCCAGCGACCTCAACTGCGAACCCACCCGCCTCAATGTGAAACCCGGCGATGTTTACACCCGTCGCGAACTTCTCAAGGTGCTCATCGTCAAAAGTGCCAACGACATCGGACGCGCGCTTGCCCGTGATGTCGGCGGCGACCAGGAAACCTTTGCGATGCTCATGAATCGCAAGGCCGCCTCGCTCGGCATGCGCAACTCGCACTTCCGCAACCCGCACGGCCTCACCGAACCGGGGCAATACTCAACCGCACGCGACATGGCCATTGCCGCCCGCGCCGCTTACCGCAGCCCGCTCGTTCGCGCCTACGCCAGCACGAAGTCTTACACCTTCCGCTTCAACGACGGACGCACCCGACTGCTCGAAAACACCAACAAGGTCCTCAAAACCTTGCCCTACTGCAACGGCCTCAAAACCGGCACCACCAACGCCTCCGGACGCTGCCTCGTTTCCAGCGGATCCCTCAACGGACGCTCGGTGATCGTCGTCGTGCTGAAGTCAAACAGCCCCAACATCTGGACCGACTCGACGAAGTTGCTTCGCTGGGCGCTTGAATCAACACCGGCGTAATTTCCAAGGGCGCATCACGCCGTTTTCCAACACACCGCGCTCCATGCCCAATCCTTCGGAGGAACTCGCCCAGCTGCGCGCACAGGGACTCGAACGCGTTCTGCATCCACTCGATTCCTCCGCAGGCATCCGCGTCATTCGTGACGAAAAAACTTTGTGGAATTTCGCATCGAACGATTACCTCGGACTCGCCTCGCATCCGGCAATCACCGAGTCGTTCATCGAAGGCATCAAAAAATTTGGCAATGGATCGGCCGCATCTCGCCTCGTCTGCGGTACCCTTGCTCCGCACCTGCAACTCGAATCCGCACTCGCCGCAGCCAAACAATCTGAAGCCGCACTCACCTTCAGCTCGGGCTTTGCCACCGCCCTCGGCATCATCCCGGCCGCCGTTGGCAAAAACGATTTCGTCCTGCTCGACAAACTCTGCCACGCTTGCCTCATCGACGCCGCCAAACTGTCCGGCGCGACCATTCGTGTCTTTCCGCACAATGATCTGACAAAACTGAAATCCCTGCTCGCAACAGTCCGCGCCAAATCACCCGACGCCAAAATTCTCGTCGCTACGGAGTCGGTCTTCAGCATGGATGGCACGATTTGCCCGCTCTCGAAATTGCTCGATGTCGTCGATGAGTTCGACGCGATGCTGCTGCTCGACGAAGCCCACGGCTTCGGTGTCCTCGGCCCGACCGGCATGGGCCTCGCCGAGCAGGAAAAAGTCGCCCACCGCATCACCTTTCAAATGGGCACGCTCAGCAAAGCCGCCGGACTCTCGGGAGCCTACGTCTGCGCCTCACAGGATTGGATCCGACTGCTCGTCAACAAAGCCCGATCCTTCATTTACTCCACCGCCCCGCCCGCAGCATTGGCCCACGCGGCACTCGCTTCGCTGCAAGTCATTCGTTCCAAGGAAGGCGCCGCACTCCGCAACCAGCTGCGCAAAAACATCACCGCCCTCACAGGCAGCGATTCGCAAATCCCCATCATCCCGCACATCCTCGGATCCAACGAAGCGGCCCTCAATGCCGCTCGCTCCCTCAACGAAGCCGGATTCCTCGTCCCCGCCATCCGCTACCCCACCGTCCCGCGCCACACCGCACGCCTGCGCATCAGCCTTTCCGCCGCACACCCGCCGGAAGCCATCGCGTCACTCCGCTCGGCACTTGCGATTTGATTGGTGTCGCTGCACCTCACATGCCCGGAATGCCGAGGCCGCC